>JANNXY010000001.1:0-29749 GCA_031409775.1 bacterium
TTCTTGAGTGAACCCTTTCCTTCTTAACAAATGAATCTCATCTCGATCAATTTTGGTTAAACGCTTTTGTTTCTTTTTTTCATCTAGAAATTGTAACAGAAATACAGAGAAATATATTAAAACTTAAGTTTAAGTTGCCAAAAAGAAATGTCAAAACCAAATATCAAAGAAACAGGCAAAACTGCAACCATCTGGTGGGTCGAAGCTCAAAATGAAGCAACAAGGCAATCGCTCGGAGTGCGATTCAATGCCCGCCCCCAATACAAGGCAGTGCAATCCGCTGAGAAAAGGAAAAATTTGTTCCAAACAACTTACGATGAAGTGGTAAAGTTAAAAAAATCATCATTCCACAATTGCAGCTTCTACAAACAAGAAGGCGAGGGAGGAGAGATAGTGCCGGCCGAGGCATGAAATAACCTCGGCTTTTTAATTGGCTAAATGGACAAAAAATCGTAGTATAAGGTAATGAAAATCCTCATAGCTACAGGAATATACCCGCCGGATCTAGGAGGCCCAGCAGAGTATGCTGTGGGGCTCGAGGATGCCTACCGCCGGATGGGGCATAGCGTGGTCGTGAAGGCGTTCGGGAAGACCGAGCGGGGGATGCCGTCGGGGCTACGACATGTCTACTATATGTTGCGATGTCTGTGGGCGTTTGTGACTGCAGATAGGGTAATCGTGCTCGATACATGGAGCGTGGCGCTGCCTATCGCAATGCTGTCGTCGGTGTTCCACAAGGAATTCGTGATACGGACCGGTGGGGACTTCCTCTGGGAGTCATATGTAGAGAGGACGGAGAAGCCCGTGCTACTGCGCGAGTTCTATACACAGGACAATGTAGATGACTTTACTTACAAAGAGCGATTTATATTTAATAAGACCCGCTCTATCCTACGCAAAGCGAAAACTATAATCTATAGCACAGACTGGCAGAGGCAGATATGGCAGAAACCGTATCTAGTAAATATAAACAAGACTCGGGTTGTAGAGAACTACATAGGCGAGAGGATACCTGCACTACCGCCTGCGACCAAGTCGTTTGTCGGATCGACGCGGGCGGTTGCCTGGAAGAATATAGCTACGCTCGAGGACGTGTTCGCATCACGGGAAGTCTATGTCTGTGGCGCCAGACTCGACTGCGAGCGCGTACCGCACGATGAGTTCATAGAGAAAATCCGCAAGTCATATGCGGTGATACTGGTATCCCTGGGCGATATAAGTCCCAACATGATCCTCGATGCTGTGCGATGTGGCAAGCCGTTTATCTGTACTCGCGAATGTGGGCTGTATGACAAGCTAAAGTCGATCGGGCTATGGGTGGATCCGCAGAATCCCGAAGATATAAGGGATAAGGTGGTGTGGCTATCTGACGAGAACAACTATCATGACCAATGCCTCAAGGTCGCAGTATATAGAGAGACTCATAGCTGGAGTGATATAGCCAAGGAAATAATTAAATGAAATACAAATATCTAGTCGGTATAGACGAAGCAGGTCGGGGACCGCTAGCAGGACCTGTGGCAGTAGGGGTGTTTGTTATTAAATATAATTCTAAGCCATCTATACTAAAGCATGTAAAAGACTCCAAGAAATGTTCGCAACAATTGCGAGAGGAGTTATTTGAAGAGATAGTTGCAAGTGATAAGTTGAAAGTTGCTAGATATGCGGTAGGATTTTCTTCAGCGAATTATATAGATAAATACGGTATAGTTCCCGCAATTAAAATCGCAATGGAAAAGGTTCTAGGTAAATTGGAAAAGGAATTAAAATTTAAGCCAAGTGAATGCCGGGTGATGCTCGATGGGTCACTCAGAGCGCCCGATAGATTTATAAATCAGCAGACAATTATAAAGGGCGATGCCTTGGTCCCCGTGATCTCCGCTGCGTCTATCTGTGCCAAGGTCATGCGGGATAATTATATGAAAAGAGTTGCAAAGAAATTTCATGATTATAAATTCGAAGTTCACAAAGGTTATGGGACCAAGCTTCATAGAACATTGATCACGAAGCATGGACCAAGCAAGGAGCATAGGAAAACTTTCCTAAAGAATTTGTTATAATATTATTTATGAAAATCAACAAGTCTCCATGGCTGCACCAGCTGGACAAAGATAGGAAAATAATTAAACCCGATAAAGACGTCGAGACTGATGTTGTCGTCATAGGTGCAGGTATCGCTGGGATATCGACTGCATTCTTTTTACTTAAAAACACAGACAAATGCGTAGTGGTCGTAGACAAATTCAGACTCGCGCATGGTGCGACAGGCCACAATGCCGGGCAGGTTGTGACGTATTTCGAGAGACCGTTTCATAGTATCGTAAAGGAATTTGGGGAGAAGAAATCTGCAGACGCACAGAGGTCGATAGAGGCGACATGGGATGACCTGAGCGATATGTATACAGAGGCGAACCTGAGTATCCCGTTTGCGAGGTTCATGGGATATGACGGATACACAACATATAGCCAAGTTCTAGAGAACCTAAAGGACGATCTACTACGCAAGCGCCTCGGTCTGCCATCACACGGAACGCTCATATCCGAGCATGCGACATTTATCGACAAGCTCACGCCAGAGTATAGCGAAGTCTATCAGATCGTAGGGCAGAGCGAGGTAAGTAGACTGCTCGAGACTGAGGATCCGAGTTTCGTAGCAGTAAGTAAAGAACAAAAAGGTGTTATAAACTCTGCATTGTTTACCCAAGAAATCGCTCTGTATCTAGGCAAGCAGTTCGGCGATCGGTTTACTCTGTACGAAGATACCACGGTAAACAAAGCCGTGCTCCGAAGTGACTCTGTAATCCTCGATACATGTAATCACGAGATCAGGGCAGAGAAGGTCGTGCTATGCACCAACGGCTTCGAGAATTTCTCGATATTTGATGCGCGTGGTCTCGAGATAGACAGCAGGTTCCACGAAGAAGTTACCGGTATAGTGGCGCGTATGTCAGGGTATCTAGAAAAGATGAACAAACAGCCGACGGCGATAAGCTACTATGTCGAGCCGGAGGATGGGTTCGCCAACATGGAGGATCCGTATTTCTACCTCACTCGCAGAATGTATGAATACGAGAAGGGGCAGGAGCATAACCTCATCTGCGTAGGAGGTCCACAGCATTCTATCGCTGATCGCGAGGAGTATCTGTATGAGTTCGATTACCCAGAGGAAGTACTGAAAGAGATCGATGAATTCGTAAAGAAAGTCTATGATGCAGATCCCAACCGCAAGATCGAGTATCAGTTTACTTGGCACGGGCTTATGGGCTATACGAGCAACATGATCCGCATAGTAGGAGCAGAGCCAGAGAATCCTAACCTCCTTTACAACCTAGGCTGTAACGGTGTGGGTATTCTCCCGTCTATATTTGGCGGCAAGCGTATATCCCAGATAATCCGTGGCGACAAGCTCGAACCGATGATATTTGATCCCAAGTATGATTAAAGTGCCCAGAGAGAGAATCGAACTCTCAAGATGTTGCCATCGCGTGATTTTGAGTCACGTGCGTCTACCAATTCCGCCATCTGGGCATAGCTGGAAATATAGCATATTTTGGCGTTTTCACAATTCTTGGTAGAATAACCTTATGCAATTTTTTAATGATTCTATTTTCTGGATTGAAGTAGAGAAAATCAAACCCAACCCTTATCAACCTCGACGTGAATTCGACCCAGTTCGCTTGCAGGATCTATCGGACTCGATCCGGATGTACGGTATACTCCAGCCGCTCGTAGTGACTCGCAATGAAGTTATAAAAGACGATGGCGGTATCGCTGTCGAATACGAACTCATATCAGGTGAGCGCAGACTAAGAGCTTCCAAGCTCGCAGGACTTCGCGAAGTACCTGCGCTCATAAGGAGTAATACGGAGGATGCTAAGGTCAAGCTCGAGCTCGCGATTATAGAGAACCTCCAGCGCGAGGACCTCAACGTCGTAGAGCGTGCTCGCGCATTCCAGAGGCTTGTAGATGATTTCAGCTTTACGCATGCGCAGGTGGCGCAGAAGGTCGGCAAAAGTCGCGTCTATGTCACCAACTCTCTGCGTGTCCTCGGCCTGTCCGAAGAAATACTCAATGCTCTAAGCGAAGGCAAGATTAGCGAAGGTCACACAAGGCCACTACTCATGCTCGAGAGTCGCCCCGAGGAGCAGATGGTTGTATTCAAGGAAATTGTATTTAAGAAGCTAACAGTCCGCGAAGCCGAGCAGATCGGGCGCAAGATCGCATTCGAGAGGGCTCGCAAGAAAGAGCGCATGCCCGACCCAGAGCTCGTAGAGATCGAAGAAAAGATCGCAGAGTCACTCGGTACCCGAGTCCATGTCGAGAGGCGCGACAAAGGTGGTCAGCTCGTTATCGATTTCTTTACCAATGACGACCTACGTACGATCATGGAGCTTGTTCAGAGTAATATGAAGAAGAACCCCAACCATATGATGCAGAAGTTCGAAGAATCCGGAGGACATCTGGAGCCCGACAATGTTCGTGGAATGACTGCCGAGGAAGCGCTCGAGCAGGTGATGCAAGCTCGCGAAGACAAATGGATGGCCAAAGAAGAAGTGAAACTTTCTGATGACAGGCCAGCAGTAGAAGTCGAAGCAGATAATGAATCAGAAGACTTGTATTCGATCAAGAATTTCTCAGTGTAATTACTTCTTTGCTTTCTTCTGAAACCCTCTTGGCTTCTTGGCTATTGCGAGGAGAGCGAGGGCTTCTTCGAGTGTAATAGAATACGGATCAAGTGGTGCCTTGATCGAGCGGAAGTTGCGAGCTTCGCCTACATATGGTCCGAACATGCCAACATTGGCGATCACATTTTCACCGCTCGTAGGATGAGTTCCGAGGATTCGTGGTAAAGATAGGTACTTTACAGCATCAGCGATGGTGACTTCTGCTGGGTTCTTGCCTTTGGGGATACTAGACATGCGGGGTTTCAGCTTCTTTTCTTTTATTTTCTTCTTGCCGGTTTTGGTGATTGTTTCTTCTTTTACTACCTTGGCTTCGCCCATCTGGACATATGGGCCGTATGGTCCGGCTTTGACATATATTGCTTCGCCTGTCTCTGGATGGAGACCTATAGGTGTGTCAGGCTTGATCTCTGTACCGTCGATCATGAGCGCGCCGTTACAGTCGGGGAATCGGTCGCAGGATAGGAAAGTGCCGTTTTTCGAAAGCTTTATTACCATGCCACTGCCACAGGTCGGACAGACGAATTTGGGATCGGCTTTGCCGAGGTTCGTAATCTTCTCAGCATCTTTGCTCGCAGTCTTCACATCGACAGTAAACGGGGTGTAGAAGTCACGCAGAGTTTTCTCGTATTCGGCATTACCGTTGCTTATGTCGTCTAGCTTGTCTTCCATCGAAGCGGTGAATGTATCTGAAATATAGTCAGGAAATGTTTTCTCGAGAAATGTCGAAACGACGTCACCGGTGTCAGTTGGCTTGAGTGCTTTATTTACCTTTTCTACATAACCTCTTTCTTCTATCGTTCTGATAATGGACGCATATGTCGAAGGGCGTCCGATGCCGCGCTTCTCGAGCTCTTTGATAAGCCCTGCTTCGCTATAGCGTGACGGTGGTTCGGTCTGCTTCGCTGTATCTGTGAGTTCTAGGAGCTTTAACTCCTCACCTACATTTACTATAGGTAGGATAGTGTCTTCACCACGAGCATCGGGGTCAGCTTTGAGCCAGCCATCATATAGGAGGCGTGAGCCGTTGGTAGAGAAGTCGGGGATCTGCCCGTCTGCGACATTTACAGTGATCTTGGTACGCATCATGCGTGCATCACTCATCTGGGACGCTATTGTGCGTTGCCAGATCAGATTGTACAGACGCTTTTCTTCGGGAGTTGAGCCTTGGTCGTCTTTGGAGATATTGGTAGGACGGATCGCTTCGTGAGCTTCTTGGGCATTTTTACTTTTGGTTTTAAAAGATCTGCTTTCATAATAATTAGCACCGTAATTCTTGTTCACATAAGCCGCTATGGCTGTGATAGCAGATGCAGATATAGTTGTCGAGTCAGTTCGCATATATGTGATAAATCCCTTCTCGTATAGCTTCTGTGCGATACGCATAGTGCTCGATGGGGAGAACCCGAGCCGTGTAGATGCAGTCTGTTGTAGAGTAGATGTGGTAAATGGTGCACGTGGGGAGCGCTTGGTTTCTGTCTCATCTACACCCGCAACAACCCATTTGCCAGACTTGCCCAAGTCGAGGATCTTGTGAACAAGTTTCTGATCTCTCGGTTCTTTGGTACAGGCTAATTCGAATTTGTTTCCCTTTTTATTTTCTACATTTGCCTTGATCACCCAGAAGTCTTCGGAGACGAACGCTCTGATCTCGCGCTCGCGTTCCATGATGATGCGCAGCGCAGGCGACTGCACGCGGCCAGCTGATAATCCATAACGAACCTTCTTCCAGATGAGTCCAGAGAGATCATAACCCACGAGTCTGTCGAGCACTCGGCGAGCTTCCTGAGCCTTGCGCAGATCAGTATCGATAATGCGGGGGTGTTTCAATGCTTCTTCGATCGCTTCTTTGGTAATTTCGTGGTAGGTTACGCGCTTGATTGTTGCTTTGATTTTATTTTTCTTGTCCCTGAGGAGTTGCTCCAAATGCCACGCTATGGCTTCACCTTCACGGTCCGGGTCAGTCGCCAGGAGGATCTCGTCAACACCTTTGGCTAGATATTGAATTTCTGCTATCACTTTCTCTTTGCCTTTGGAGATCTCGTAGTGGGGGACAAAGCCTGCGGGGATGTCGATCGCTTGTTTGTTGCTCTTTGGCAAATCCCGTACATGTCCAACAGACGCGGTCACGATATAGTCGGAGCCCAGGTATTTGCCTATTGTTTTCGCTTTGCTAGGCGATTCTACGATCAGCAATTTCTTCATAATTTATATACCTATATATCCAGTATTACACGCATTTTCAATTTTTGGCAAATTTGGGAAAACTTAAACCCTCCTGATCTCCCCATATTCCTCCTTTATCATACCTTTGATCTCGAGCATCATTAGGAGGCCTTGGATCTCGTGGATGGGGAGGTCGATAGAAGTGATCAAATCATCTTTGGGAGTTGGGCTCGAGAGGGCGTCGATTATTTTCTTTTCGTCATCACTTAATTCTTTGTATTTCTGCGCTGATACATCCTCGCCTTCTAGTCGTACGATATGGAGCGCTTCGAGCACGTCGGCGGCATTGCGTACGGGGGTTGCGCCAAGCCTCATGAGCATATGCGGACCCTCGGTGGTACTAGAAAATATCGATCCTGGCACCGTGAGTACATCGCGGTTGTAGTCTGTGGCGAGCCGCGCGGTGATGAGCGTGCCTGACTTTATCTCTGCTTCTATTATTAATACCGCATCACAGAGGCCGGCCATGATGCGGTTACGCTTGGGGAACATCCAGAGCTGGGATTTGGCATCCTCGGGGAATTCTGATAGCAATGCTCCGCCGGTGTGGAGTATCTCGGAAGCGAGTTTCAGATTTGCTCGCGGGTACATAGTTTCTTTGCCCAATCCGGAGCCTGGGACAGCAATTGTCTTCAAACCTGCAGCCATGGCGGCTTTGTGAGCCAATGTGTCGATACCGAGCGCAAGTCCAGAGACTATGATGATGTCTTCGCCTGCAAGCCCGCTTATGATGCTTTCGAGAGCTTGCTTGCCATACGGAGTATGCGATCTAGACCCTACAACACAGAGCAATTTACTTTCTGGGTTCCAAATTTCTCCACGAATGTAGAGCTCTTTGGGAGGTTCGGGGATTTCTCGGAGTTTGTTTGGGAACTCGGACTTTTTCAATTGGTGGATCGGGAAATTCATTTATTTATTATACTGTGATATTATTTCATTTAATATGCTAGATATCAAATTCATAAGGGAGAACAAAGAAGTAGTTCAAGCCGGAGCCAAGAAAAAGCTCATGGATTTCAACGTAGATGATCTACTCGCTACAGATGACAAGCGCCGCGAGCTATTGCAGAAAATCGAAATGAAAAAAGCCGAGCAGGGCAGATTCGGCCAAAAGGTCGCAACCACTCCTACAGATGGTGAGAAGAAAATGATCATCGAGGCCATGCAGCTCGTCAAAGCTGAAGTGCAGAAAGAAGAAGAACAACTCAAGTCAGTAATGGCTGATTGGCAGCGCCTAATGCTCCAAGTGCCAAATGTTCCAGACATGACTGTCCCCGAGGGGTTAAGCGATGCAGACAATGTAGAGGTGAGGACATGGGGCGAGAAGAAAACATTTGATTTCGAAGCAAAGAGTCATATAGAAATCATGGAGGCGCTCGACATGGCGAATTTCGAGAAGGGAACTGAAGTGTCTGGATTTAGAGGGTATTTTCTCAAGGGCGCAGGAGCGGAATTGTCGTTTGCTATCTGGCAGTATGCCAAGGACTTCTGGTTGCGCAAACCGGGATTCGAAATGATGATCGTGCCATCACTTGTGCGCAGGGAGACGTTGCTCGGTACAGGATATTTGCCCCAAGGCGAAGATGATCTATACAAGACCCAAGACGGCGAATACCTCGCGGGCACAGCCGAGGTCGCGACGATGGCCTATTGGTCAGACAAAGAATTAAAGAAAAGTGATTTACCCCAGAAAATTCTAGCCTTTTCCCCATGCTTCCGCAGGGAAGCCGGCAGCCATGGCAAGGATGTCAAGGGTCTTATCCGTGTCCATGAGTTTTTCAAACTTGAGCAGGTTGTGCTCTGTGAAGCGAGTCATAGTGAGAGCGTGAAGCATCACGAAGAAATAAATACAAACACAGAAGAGTTTATACAGAGTCTGGGAATCCCTTATCATGTTGTGGCTAACTGTGGTGGCGACCTAGGCCTAGGTCAAGTCAAGAAATACGACATCGAGCTATGGGTTCCTGGCGAGTCCAAGTACCGAGAGATCAGCTCTGCATCATATTTCCACGACTTCCAGTCTCGGAGACTCAATATCAGATATCGAGATGATGATGCCAAACTCAGATTCGTGCATTCGCTCAACTGTACAGCTATCCCAACTCCGAGGATTTTGGTATCACTTATAGAGAATTATCAACAAGCTGATGGCACTATAATTATCCCCGAAGTCCTACGTCCATACATGGGTGGTAAAGAAGTGATAAAATAATCTCATGATCCAGCTTCGATCGAAAGTCGGGGTCAACAAGCGTAGGAAAAAACTAAGAGTTTATTTATATATTTTCCTTGCGATAGTATTGCTCGGTTTCTGTGGCCTACTTTTCTACACACAGAGTCATAGATACGACCTAGAGTCTCCTGTCGTAGTGGGGGCTTCGTTTGTGAGAGATGTAGAGATCCATACTATTGTTACCGAGCACTCTTCAGTCAAATTTGTCGGGATATTTTCACGCAATAACAAACTGTTTTTCCCAGGCGATTCTATCCAAACCAAGCTAGAGTCGATACCTGCGGTTGTTTCTGCAGAAGTAGAAGTGATAGGTAATACACCATACGTGAGACTAATCGAGCGTGTACCTACACACTTGTGGTGCAGTGATATAAGTGATGAAAACTCGCTGTGTTACTTTGTCGATGACAGCGGTGTACTATTTGCTTCCGCACCGGACTTTACCGGAGGGACTTATCTCAAGCTCTACACTATCGCAGTTTCGATACCACCTATAGGACAAGTAGTAGTGGAGAAGGAACTTCTCCAGAGAATCACTTCGATAACAGACTCAGTTCGTACGTTAGGACTACGAATATCCAAGGTTGAGTTTAATTCAGAAACAACTACTACACTGTATGATTACTCATCACTACGTATACTCATAAACCCTCAAGTATCTAGTGAGGCTCTACCCGCGAGACTGGAGGCACTCAAGGTCATACATGATATAGGAGAGAATCCAGGTTCATATGAATACGTTGATGCTCGGCTAGAGAACAAAATATTTTTGAAAGAAAAACAGAAATAGTGTAGAATCAATTATATGTTAAATTTATGGGATCACATCAAGGTTGGTAGTATCGTTGTTGCTGCCATACTATTTGGAGCTGGGTTTGCTGAATCCGTGCTCAGCATAGCTGGAGCCTCATCTGTATCTGGCTGGACTGTAGCGCAGACTGTCGAAGTACCACAGTCAATAGCTGTAGTGGTGGATAATGTAGAAGCAGAAGCGAAGGGATCCGATGATTCAACACGGGCATTCCCTGTGAGCCAGTACAATGTTAAATCACCAGTACCCAAACTCAATGCAGACTCCTACCTGGTAGCAGATCTAGAGACCGGAGAGGTGATCGTTAGCAAGTTTCCTGGAACTATTTATCCGATCGCTTCTGTTTCCAAACTTGTCACAGCGCTAGTCGCACAGTCATCCATACCGAGCAAGCAGGAAGTGGTAGTGACCAAGAGTGCGCTAGCCACATATGGGCCTTCTGGCGGGCTACTATCTGGAGAGAATGTTCGTGCAGGAGATCTAATTTATCCACTACTACTCGAATCCTCCAATGATGTAGCTCTACTAATATCAGAACAGTTTGGACAAGGTGAATTTGTCAAAATGATGAACGCCAAGGCAGAAGAGATAGGTATGAAGTCAACCTCATTCGAAGAAGCGAGCGGTTTGTCAGAGAACAATGTTTCCAATACCGAGGATCTGTTCGTTCTCGCTCAGTATATATACAGAGAATTTCCTTCTATTTATGATATCACCCGTATCAGAGAGTTCGCTTTGCGCAAACACACATGGACAAACCACAACTATATGCTCCAGTTCGAGACATTTGTAGGTGGCAAGAACGGTTATACAGACGAAGCTCTCCGAACCACCGTTTCTGTATTTGAATTACCGATAAAGCATGGCAAGACTACCGAGACGCGGCCTATCGCCGTGATCCTCCTCCACACCGATACTCGAGAGCAGGATGTGGTCAAACTCCTCGATTTCGTCAAAAAGTCAGTGGAACTCTAAAATGTTCTGGAATAAATTACAAAAACCCTTCTTCGTTCTCGCGCCTATGGCGGACGTGACCGATGCTGCATTCCGCAGAATCATTGCCAAGTATGGCAAGCCCGACGTGACATGGACCGAATTCGTCTCGGCAGATGGACTAGTGCGGGCAACTCCAGAGGGCAAGGCCAAGCTCATGAAGGATCTCGTATACGATGAGAGCGAGAGGCCGATCGTGGCGCAACTATTTTCTAGCAATCCAGAATACATGGAACAAGCAGCTTACCTAGTTCGAGATTTGGGATTCGATGGTATCGATATCAACATGGGTTGTCCAGACAAGTCCATAGAGAAGCAGGGTTGTGGTGCCGCGATGATGCGTTACCCAGAGAAAGCTGTAGCTGTGATCCGGGCCGCACAGAAATCTGGCCTGCCAGTGTCTGTGAAAACCAGGATCGGTTATAATAAAAATGAAATAGAAACATGGATTCCCAAACTCCTCGAGACAAATCTGGCAGCTCTCACAGTGCACTGCCGCACGCGTAAAGAAATGTCCAAAGTTCCAGCTAGGTGGGAACATATAAAGGAGGTGGTGGATATCAGGAATAGAATGGGAGTTAATACCCTAATTATCGGTAATGGGGATGTCGAATCAGTTGAAGATGGCAAGTTGAAAGTTGCAGAGACTGGGTGTGACGGTGTGATGTTGGGTAGGGCGATATTTGGCAATCCGTGGTTATTTAGCATAGATCATGGAACACAGAACATGGAACAGAAATTAAAAGTACTTCTTGAACATACTAAATTATTCGACGAGCTCCTAGGTGACACCAAATCTTTTGCCTTAATGAAGAAGCACTTCAAGTCTTACCTCGCTGGCCTCGAAAACGTCCACGACCTCAAGCTAAAGCTCATGGAAACCAACAATTCCACAGAAGTAGAAGCAATAATTACCAAATTTATGGAAACAGGGTAATATATAGTCATGTCACAAGTTTTATACCGCAAATACCGCCCAGCGACATTTGATGATGTCGTTGGCCAGGACCAGATTGTAAACACGCTTAGAAATTCTCTAAAGAAAGGAAGTATTTCCCATGCCTATTTATTTCACGGCGGCAGAGGAACTGGCAAGACTTCTGTAGCGAGGATACTCGCGAGTGAGCTCGGCACGACAGCGACAGACCTATACGAGATCGATGCTGCATCGAACCGTGGTATCGACGACATCAGGGAACTTCGCGAAGCGGTAAAGACCTTGCCATTTGAATCCAAGTATAAAATTTATATTATCGACGAGGCGCACATGCTGACCAAGGAGGCCTGGAACGCACTACTCAAGACTCTCGAGGAGCCTCCAGCTCATGTGCTCTTTATAATGGCAACCACAGAGATACACAAAGTCCCTGAGACTATCCTGTCTCGCTCCGAGATCTACACATTCTCTGAGCCCTCTCAGTCAGTGCTTGCAGAATTTGTATCGGATGCAGCCAAGAAAGAAGGTTACAACATAGATCTATCTGCCGCTGAAATGATCGCACTCCAAGGCAATGGCTCATTCCGTGATACGCTCGGATGTTTACAAAAGGTCATTAGCTCTTCTACAAGTAAGTCCATAAGCATAAATGACGCTCAAACAATCCTGGGAGTATCGAGCTCTCAATCAGTCAGAGATTTCACACAATATTATATTTCCAAAGATTCAGCCAAAGCACTCCGATCATTCCAGAACGCACTTGCAAATGGAGGCGATGCCAAGGTATTTATGAAATTTGTCCTACATATTCTACGTATGGCCCTCCTACTCAAGGTTTCCAAGAATGAGAAAGAGTTTGTCCAGGGCCAGCTTTCTATAGAAGATTTCAAATTTGTAGAAAGGCTTGTCGCAGAACATAGTACAGATATAAAGTCCAAAGCTCTCCTAGCATTACTCACCGCATATGGCCAGATTTCTGCTTCCCCTATCCCTGAACTGCCTGTGGAAATCGCTATTGCAGAGCTATAACATATGTGATACTATATAGGGGATAGTAATCATTTCTCGCGGTGTTTCGCCAGGGAAAGGTCGTGCTATCGTGCGTTATAAAAGTAAACAACTTTCCCATGTCAGTAAAACTATACGTCGGAGGAATTCCGTACACTTCAAAGCAAGAAGACATGCGTGCTCATTTCGAGCAGGCAGGTGTCGTTGAAGATGCAACAATTCTACAAGACAAAATGACAGGTCGTTCACGTGGCTTCGGCTTCGTGACCATGGCGGATGATGCTGCTGCAAACAAAGCAATCGACATGTTCCACGATAAGGAATTTGACGGTCGCAAGCTTACAGTAAACATCGCTCGTCCTATGGAAGAGCGTCCTCGTCGCGACTTCAACAAGAGATCTTATTAATTAAGATTCTGTTGGTCCCACAAGCCCCGTCCGCAAGGTTGGGGTTTTGTGTTGCATAAATTAGGTCCCTATGCTATATTCTATGGACTATGTCACAAGATAGACTTATAAGATTGAGAAACAAGAAGACTGGGGAAGTAGTATTTACTACCAAGAACAAGAAGCTTGTTACTGCCAAAATCAAACTCATTAAATACTCAAAGAAGCTCCGCAAACGCGTCCTATTTGAAGAGGCGAAGAAATAACCTCTTCAGTTTGTTAGAGCCGCTGTAGCTCAGTTGGTAGAGCACGTCATTGGTAATGACGAGGTCATCGGTTCAATCCCGATCGGCGGCTCCAATTGTGTTAGAATAGAACAATGAGCAAATATTCTAAAAGTATAAACGTAAGGCTCCCTGACTATCAATTTTATATCCACGCTTCTGGATTGGTAAGCCCTGTAATTCTTGCATCGCTCATCTATTTATTTCCGAGCCATTTTAGCTTCCTAAAAGAGCCTGGGTTGGTATTTCTTTTCTTTGTAGGAATATTTGCTTTTCATACTTTTTTCATGTTTGTCGAATATTTTTCTAACAACAAAGCCTACTTTGCTTTTCCGCGATATGGTTGGCTTGTAGTTTTCTGTGCGATCGTATATGTTTCTGGTGGAATTTCTAGTCCGGTGATTTATCTACTTATTCTTCCGTACCTAGTATCTACGGTTGATCTAAATGCCAAAGACACATTGATCGTTTCTTGTCTGACAATGACTTTTCTTGTTGGTTTGTTCTTGTATGACCCTAGGGAAATGACCCCTGAGACTGTCGGACAGCATTTATTCACCATTTTTATTTTTAGTATTATCTCTTTATACATGTACAGGTTGGTCAAAGAAACCCTGCACGAGAGGTTCGAGAAAGAAGAGGTCAAGGCCGAGGTGTCTAGACTGCTCGAGTTGGACAAAGTCAAAAGCGACTTTATCACCGTAGCATCCCACAGACTACGTACACCGCTCTCTGGTGTGGTGTGGGCACTCTCCGAGATAAGCGATCCAGAATCAGACAATTTATCTATTTCAAAAAGGAAAGAAATAGAGGCTAGTGCATTACATGAAACCAACGAAGCTATCAAGGTCGTAAATGATCTGATTAGGTCAGTCGAGATAGATAGTCAAAGTTATAAATTAAATATTTTAGATGTAGATCTAGAGATGCTCATACATGAAGTCATAGAGAGCTTGGCTTGGCTCGCGAGGAAGAATAATGTAACAGTGAGTGTTACTGGGGATAAACTCCCTGATATCAAAGGTGATAAGGAGATGCTACGTCTATCTATAGCAAACATGATAGATAATGCGATCAGATATTCACCGAATGCCACTGTCCAAGTGAGATGGGGGATAAAGGATGATACCGTGATTATTTATATAAACGATTCTGGAAGTGGTATTTCTCCAGATGATTTGAAATATGTGTTCGAACGGTTCTATCGTGGACAGAATGCTCTGTCTATAGAACCGAATGCAAGCGGTGTGGGTCTGTATATTGCAAAGAAGCTCATAGAGCTTCACACTGGCTCAGTGGCCCTGACTTCCGAGAAAGGTAGAGGCACAAATGTGATAATCAAACTACCACTATGGACAAAGATAAAATAAAAATCAGAATACAGGAAATCGAGTCAGAAATGGAGAAGTCAGATTTCTGGAATGATGTATCCTCGGCACAAGCACAGATAAGGGAGCTCCAAGAATTAAAAGGCGATCTAGTTGGTGTAGGTAAATACGATAAAGGTGATGCAATTATTACTATTATCTCTGGTGCTGGTGGGATAGATGCAGAAGACTTCGCTTCGATGCTGCTGCGTATGTATCAGAAGTATCTGTCCAACAATAAATTTAAATACTATATTCTACACGAGAATCAGAATGATCATGGTGGGTTTAGAAATGTCACAATGGAAGTATCTGGACCATCAGCATATGGCAAGCTAAAGAGTGAAAACGGTGTACATAGGTTGGTGCGAACCTCACCATTTAATTCAAAAGGTCTAAGGCACACATCATTTGCACTTGTAGAAGTTATACCCAAATTCGAAAAGGTCGATGCTTCAGAGATACAGCTAAAGCCGGATGAGATCACGATAGATACAACCAAATCCGGCGGACCTGGTGGTCAGAATGTAAACAAGAGAGAGACAGCTGTACGCGTGGTCCATCTCCCGACCAATATATCTGTGCATGTAGATGGTGAGCGTAGCCAGGCTCAGAACAAAGAAAAAGCACTCGAGATATTGCGAGCCAAATTGTTCGTAAAACTCGAAGAAGAAAAAAAGACTCGCGAAGCAGGAATGTACGTAACCAAATCAACAGATATAGAATGGGGCAACCAGATAAGGTCGTATGTCCTGCATCCATACAAAATGGTCAAAGACCACCGAACTGGGGTGGAGACATCTGACGTAAACGGAGTACTAGACGGTGACATAGAAATGTTTATTTGTGTATAATATAGATATGGATTCAAACAAACTTCAACTAACCTTCTTTATTATAATATTCGCTGCTGCATTTATTATGTGCTTTTTGGTCTTTTTACCATTTATCAAAGTTCTTGCACTTGCCGCCGTACTCGCGGTAGTGTTCCATCCTGTATTTGAAAGAGTAAAGAAACTGTTAGGCGGTAGGGAAGTCGTATCCGCAATAGTGATTATGATGATAGCTGCTATTGTTGTTATACTCCCACTCATCGCTATCGGCTCCAATGTGTTCGATGAATCCAGAGATTTGTACCGTACATTGTCTGCTGGAGAGACCAACTACCTAGACCTCATAATCACCAATATCGAGGGTCCTTTATCTAGGAATTTCCCCAACCTCGTTGTCGATATCAGGTCATATGTTGACGACGCCATAAGCTGGATCGGATCATATGCTGGAGCATTGCTTACGGGCACTGCTATCACTGTGCTCAATCTATTCTTGGGAATTATTGCTTTCTTTTACTTTCTCAAAGACGGCAGTAAATTCCGAAGTATGATAATAGAACTAAGCCCGCTCAAAGACGAGTTTGATAGACATATTTTCGACAAGCTAGAATTATCTGTAAATACAGTTATCAAAGGCACCCTGCTCATAGCACTAGTTCAGGGTCTATTTGTAGGTGTAGGTCTGGTTATATTTGGAGTACCAAATGCTACTCTGTGGGGCATGGTAGCAGTTGTAGCGGCAGTAGTGCCAGGGCTTGGTACCGCGCTCGTGATACTCCCTGCATGTATATACCTACTCGTTACAGGTGCGACACTGCCTGCTGTGGGGCTCGCACTGTGGGGCGCTGTGCTCGTGGGTCTACTGGATAATTTCCTCACGCCGATGCTCTATAGCAAGGGCACCAACATGCACCCGCTCGTGGTGCTGTTCTCTGTACTCGGAGGTATCGCGTTCTTTGGGCCTATCGGGTTTATATTTGGTCCATTAGTTGCAACACTGATGTTTGTGCTACTGCGGGTATACAGAGTTATGATACTCCGAGTCGAGACAATGGAAGAGGATATGATATAATCTATATATGGATTCTTTAGCCAAAGCCGATATATTTTTCTTTATCACTTCGTGTGCTATTGCTATATTTGCGATAGCGGGGATTATAGCAGCTGTCTATTTGACCAAGATTCTAAACGACATAAAAGCTATTACTTCGACAGCACGAAGAGAAGTAGAAAACATTATAGATGATGTTGGAGAACTCCGAGAAGATTTAAAGGAGGAAGGCAAGGGCCTCATAAGTAAATTGTTCATTCTGGGCGATTTTATAAGGAAAAGAGTAACCCCTCCAAAGAGGAAAAAACATCATGACAAATAAGAAATCATCAAGTAAATCAGGTAGCGCAGGAGCGCCACTAGCTATCGCTGTAGCGGCAGCACTCGCGGGACTCGGAGCATATGTTGTATATGGAACCAAAGCCGGCAAGCCAGTGAAAAAGGCGATTAAAAGTGGCGTACTCAAAGCCAAGGCAGAATTGCTAGAGAGAGTAGAAGCAATGGAAAGCGTAACCGAAGACGCATACCAGGGAGCAGTAGATGCTGTAGTAGGTAAATACAAATCTATCGTTGACGAGAAGGATGCGCAGGTTCTAGAGAAGGAACTAAAGAGTTATTGGAAAGCTCTAAAGAATTCAGTTTCCAAAGTGAAGAACGTAGCAAAGAAGGTGGTCGGCAAAAAGGCGGCAAAGAAATCCGTAAGCAAGGTATCACCTAAGAAAAGAAAGTAAAAGTGAAAGATACAAGCTGGGGCAAGATAGGGAATTGGTATGATGAGGTGGTCAAGTCGAATGATTCCTACCAGAATCAGGTTATACTCCCGAACCTACTCCGAATCATGGAAGTTGCAAATAAAGAAAAAATCCTCGACCTCGCTTGTGGTCAGGGATTTTTCGCTAGAGAGATATCAAAGCTCGGTGCAGTCGTGACAGGTGTGGATCTGGGCAAGGACCTCATCGAGATCGCTCGGTCCAAGCAAGGTGGCATAGAGTATCTCGCCGCACCTTCGCACAAGATCGATGCATTGACCAATAACTACTTCGACAAAGTCTGCATAGTGCTTGCACTACAGAATATAGAGAAGCTCGATGCGACGATCCAGGAAGTAAATAGAATAATAAAGAAAGGTGGCTCGCTCTATATCGTACTGAACCACCCAGTGCTACGTATACCTGGCGAGTCAGAGTGGGGCTATGACGAAGACCGCAAGATCCAGTACAGGAGACTCGACGGGTACATGAGCGAGTCATCTAGAGCGATAGATATGAACCCAGGTAGTTCAGATAAATCCAAGCAGATCACATTCTCTTTCCATAGACCGTTGCAGGTGTATTTCAAATCACTCCGTAAACACGGATTCGCTACAACCAGACTCGAAGAGTGGATTTCTCACAAAGTAAGCCAGAAAGGCCCCCGGGAAATCCCCGAGAACCGCGCCCGCAAAGAATTCCCCATGTTTCTGGCGTTGGAGTGCAAGAAAGGGTAGAATGACAGTAATTAAAATTAATAAATTAAAATGAAAAAGCTGAATTTTATAAATAATATGAAAAAAATAATTATCATTGGAGTTATAGTTTCGCTTGGATTGATCGCGTTTGCTGCGTTTAGAGATAAATCAGAAGATGATACCGTTGTAAAGATTGGCTATCTTGAGACTATCGCTACTGCACCGTTATATATCGCACAAGACAAGAATTATTTTGCTGATGAAGGGCTAAAAAATGTTGAATTCATCAAACTCAGTTCTGCAAACGAAGCTTACGAGGCGTTAGTACGAGGAGATGTTGATTTTGTTCCAGGTACAGGATTGCTGCAAGTTCTCATTAACCAGCAGAAGGTTGGCGATGCGGTTAAAATTGCCTCAATGTCTGCATTTACCGATGATACGAACTTTGATAAATTAATTACACTTGATAATAAATCTGTAGATACCCTGAAGGATTTGGAAGGCAAAAATATAGCAGTATTCCCAGGTACTACACCAACAACTTTCTTAAAGCTATTTTTGAAAAAGAATAGCATAAATGTCGAAAACATCACCTTTGTCCAACTTTTGCCTCAAAATCAAATTCAGGCGCTTGAAGCTGGTTCAGTGGATGCAATTTTTGGATACCAGCCGATACCCGCCCTTGCCGAAGCAAAATTAGCAAATGTAAAAACTCTAGCAGAGAATTTATTTATTACTCTATACCCGAACATACCACTAGGTTCTCGATTGGCGACAAAAGAATTTATGTGCACCAGAACAAAAGAATTCAAGAAGGTTCAAAAAGCAATAGATAAAGGCCAGGATATTATTACAAGTGACAAAAAGTTATACGCTTCAATCCTTGGTGGTCGAATCAATATTCCTGCAGCAATAGTAGAAAAAATTAACCCATACTTAACATATCCTGCTCAAGCAGATGCTATTAGCAAGTTTCAAAACTTTTTGATTGTTAATGGTGAATTAAAGGAAATGGCTGACATTAATAAAGTTGTTGGGTGTCAGTAATTCAATGATTTCCATTCGCTCAATAACTAAAGAATTTAAAAAATCTTCTGGCGTAACCAGGGTTATTGAAAGTATCGACCTCGAGGTTCAGAAAGGAGAGTTCGTGACTGTCTTTGGACCTAATGGATCAGGCAAGACGACTTTGCTCAATATTGTATCGGGATTGGATAATCCTGATTCTGGTGAAGTATTAGTGAGTGGAAAGAAACCTAAAGATGCAGAGGTTGGTTTTGTATTCCAAAATTATAATGAAAGTCTGTTTCCTTGGAGAACTACTCTAGAAAATGTAACACTTCCATTGGAAGTAAAAGGGGTGGCGAAAGAAAAGCAAATAAAGATTGTAGAGCACCTACTTAGCAAAGTCGGATTACTTCACTCTAAGGATAAATATGTATACGAGTTGTCGGGAGGGCAGAGACAATTGGTTTCGATCTGTCGTGCAATGGCCTCTAACCCTGACATTCTTATCATGGATGAGCCTTTTTCCGCTCTCGATTATTCAACAACTCGAAAGATGGAATTGGAACTCCTGGATATTTGGCAGGAAAAGAAAATCACCACTCTATTTGTAAGTCATGATATCGATGAGGCGATATTCCTCGCAGATAGAGTGTTAGTTCTCTCTCCTCGACCAGCAACGATTAAGAAAGTTTTTGAGGTAAAGTTGGCTCGCCCTCGAACTTTGGATATGCTTTCAAGCCCTGAATTTACAGAGCTTCGAAATGCGATTCTTAATACCTTTGAATATGAAAAGTAAGAAATTATATTACATTTTCATACCGGTACTCTTGCTCTGTCTCTGGCAGGTCATTTCGTATTTCAAACTAGTCAGTCCATTATTCCTAGCTTCGCCGTACGATGTATTCATTGATCTTATCGATTCTGTAAGAAACGGAAGCATGCTCTCTGATATTGGACATACTCTTTATAGAGTTCTTATAGGTTTCGGTGTTGCAGCAATTGTAGGAGTACCACTTGGACTGCTTATGGGGTATTCAAACAAGATTTATAATGCTCTAGAATTTACCGTTGAATTTTTTAGAGGGATTCCTACAACTGCGTTATTCCCACTATTTCTTCTTGTGTTTGGTATCGGTGACGAAGCAAAGTTTGCGGTTACTGCTTGGGGAGCGGGACTCGTTATACTAATCAACTCCATGTATGGAGTACATCTCGGAAGGAACTTCGAGTTCGAGTTGCAAAAACGATGAAGCTAAAGGGCATTGAATTATTCAGGAAGGTGATTTTCCCAGAAGCACTTCCGCAGATATTTTCTGGATTCCGAGTGGCAATTTCTCTTTCCTTAATTATTGTAATAGTGACAGAAATGTTTATAGGTACCAATGCTGGGCTTGGTAAGAGGATTATCGATGCTCAACTCGTATATCAAACAGCTGATATGTATGCGGCTATACTTATGACGGGAGTAGTTGGATTTTTGCTTAATAAAATAGTAATGTCAATAGAAAATAGGGTGGTACATTGGAAAGGAAAATGATAGGATAAGAATATGTCCGACAAAACCCAAAGAAAAATAGAAATTTATGTGAAAACTGGTTGCCCATGGTGCAATGGAGTACTCGAGTATTTCAGAGAAAACAGCATAGAGCATGAAGTGAAGAATGTCACCGAGTCCCGAGAGCTATATGACGAGATGGTAGAGCTATCTGGCCAGACCAAAGCTCCTGTGGTGGTCATAGACGGCCACATGATCGCCGATACCGACAGGGAAGCCGTGGCGAAATACTTAGAAGATAATCCGGTCCACGGGGCCTAGATCCTATGCCACCAGCCGTTGCCGCCACAGTGGAATCTATAGAGAGTATCCCGCATTTTTTCTCTACCCTCAACATATTTAACACAATAGATATAATTATTGTGGCTGTTCTCATATATCTGGTGCTTATATTTATCAAGCAGACCAAATCTTTCTTTGTACTACATTCACTACTTATTCTGCTTGCGCTCAATACAATATCCCAGGTATTTGCATTCAAGCTAACCAGACTCATACTACAACCACTGCTTACGGGTATAGTAGTTATATCTGCTGTGGTGTTCCAGAAAGAGATCAGGAGGTTCTTCCGCTGGGTCACTGCTGGCAAAGGCTTCGTATTCTCGCTCAAGGCACCGGCCACAGGGGATTCGATAGAGATTATCGCTGATACTATATTTGAAATGGCCGAGAAGAAGATTGGAGCGATTGTGGTCCTACCAGGGGAAACTTCGATAGATGACGTAGTAGAAGGCGGGTTCACATTGGATGGCAAGATTTCTAGACCACTTTTACTTTCTATCTTTGACTCTAATTCCCCGGGACATGATGGTGCTATTTCAATAGAGAATAACAAGATTCGCAAATTCGGTCTCCATTTGCCACTTGCCGAAGACTTCAAAGAAGCTTCCAAGCGTGTCGGAACTCGTCATAGAGCGGCTGTGGGCATAAGTGAGCGAACAGATGCGATAGCTGTCGTAGTATCAGAAGAGCGAGGTACAGTATCTATCGCAGAGAATGGATCTCTACGCAGTATAGATGATCGTGATGGGCTCCTGACAATCCTCGAAGAATTTTCCGAGGATGTTCGTGATGGCGAACCGATCACATACTCATTCTGGCATTATCTTGTTTTTAAAAATATTGGGATCAAATCCGCGTCTATCGGTCTCGCTCTACTGTTGTGGTTCACTACACTGTATCGGTAATATCGAATGCGTATCGGAGTCCCACTGTACCGATGATTATAGCAAATGTGAGTATAAGGGTCTGCATGGATACACTCCGGAGCATGATGATCCCTATGACAGGCATGATCACAAACGCCAGTGACCGAGACATACGGAACACGCCTATCATGTCTGCGTCAGAGCTGTTTACTTGCTTGAAGAAGTAGCTCTCTGTAGTGATCTCGACTATTGCTGCACCTATTCTCGTTAGTACCAGGATGAGTATCCAGATGAGTACGGAGGTGGTTTCAATAAATGGGATTATCGCCATAGACACGCACATGATTATGAACCCAAATATGAGGAATTCTTTGCCGCCGGTTTTCGTATCGGTTATTTTGCCCACGGGCAGTTCGAGTAATATAAACGGTATAAGCATAAAGCTAAATATAAACCCGATCTGGCTTAGACTGAGTCCAATTACTTTGCTCAGGTATACCGGCACATATATAGTCATTACAGCATAGAATGTCTGTAGGAGTATATTGTCTATAAATATATCTAGAACGTCTTTGTTTTTGTCGAACCTGGTGACGGTATCTATGATATTTACTTTGCTGTATTTGGGATCTTTGAATTTTCTAAATTTGTAGATAATTATAAACAGCAGAGGTATGAGAAACATTGCAGATAGATAGTACACCGCAGAGAAAGAATGGTTCACTAGGATGAGACCTGTGATCACAGTGGCTATTATCGGGGGAGTGTTGAGCATTGTTAGAAATACACCCCGACTCCTACCGGTCCCACTGTTGCTCGAATGCGCTTCTAGTATTATGTCCAGACAGTACAGAATGGCCGGGTTTACTGCATGCTGGAGTATGAATGCGGCAGCGATGATGTAGAATGTGTTGCTGTAGCCGAGGGTTACGAGTGTGATACCCTCGAGTATTATGAGCGCTACAGCCAGCTTGAAATTGCCGAACCTGCGTAGCCAGCGATGTGCATTTAGTAATACAATAATATTAGCGATAGCCCCTGCAATATATAGGTAACTAATGTTGGTCTCGCTTGTGTGTGTAGCGAGGAAGTTGGAGTTGATATAGACGATAAAGAAGTAGTGGAAGGACAGGAATATAAGCGCAATGTAGACAAAGAATGATTCAGGACGCTCCGTGCTGGGAGGTTTGTGATGTGCTAGTCGAAGTCGTTGCATCCAACTATTCTAACATAAAATAAAAATCGATATGGTTAGTATCGATGTCACAACATAGCTGGTGCCTGCAAGCTTCTTTCTTTTAAAGCTTGACCAACTTGACTCAATCTCAACCTCAGCTTTAGCTGTTCAATTTCTTTTTCTTGTACCCTTGTTCCGTAACTGATGTGCTCCAGAGTAACAGCGACCAAAGCTGCGTCATGTGGATTAGAAAAGATACTTGGATCTACAAATCCAAATGGAATTGCAATTAATTTATTTCCCATATTCAGTTTTGTGTCTGAAGATGATATTACAGGTTTGGGTGGGGAAGTCAATATCCTAACTCAACCACCCCGGCTCGGAGACTCGCCACCCCTCCTTAGCCAAGGCGGGGATTGGGGAAACGGAAAATCTCCTCCTAAACTTAGGAGGAGTACTCCGAGGAACGAGGAGGGAGGTGGTTGAGTCTACACTCCTACGAGTACTGGAATCACTATCGGACGCTTTGCAGTTTTCTGGTAGAGGTATTTGGCGACGTTGTCGGTGAGGTTGTCTTTGATATAGTCAAAGTTGATTGGGTTCATGCCCACAGTGAGATCCTCTATGTCTTTCTTGATTATAAACCTCGCCTGACGGAGGAGTTCCTGTGACTCACGTAGATATACGAATCCGCGGGAGATGATGTCTGGTGACTTGCGGAGTTTGCCTGTGGTGAGGTTTACAACAGCAAATATCACGAATACTCCATCCTGGGCGAGCATTTGGCGGTCACGTAGTACTACCTCCTGGACATTACCTATAGCGAATCCATCCACAAGCATGAGTCCTGATGGGGCTTTCTGTGGCAGAACGCTTATCCTATCGCCGGCTTCATTGATCTCTATAATACTTCCTGTATCAGGTATAACTATATGATCTTCTGCCATACCGATTGTTTCTGCAAGCTCGGCATGAATCTTTAAATGATAATGATGACCGTGAATAGGTATAAAGAATTTGGGTTTGATTTTCCGATGTAGCCATTCTATCTCGCCACGATTGGCGTGACCTGATCCATGAATAAATACTTCTGAGGTTCGGTAGTGGATTATCCGAGCACCTTGGCGGGAAATATTGTCTTTCAGTTTCTGAACACTTTTCTCGTTTCCGGGAATAATCGAAGAAGACAACAATACCGTATCTCGCTTGGAGAATCTCACTGTCTTGTGTCCGCCTGTTGCGATTCTCATAAGTGCAGCGAATTCTTCGCCCTGTGCTCCGGTAGAAAGGATGACAATCTTATCCGGTGGGTAGGATTCCATGTCTTGTGAGTTGATGATAGTGTCTTTCTTCATGACGAGCATGCCTGCTAACTCTGCAATTTCTATGTTTACTTTCATGCTGCGGCCTTCGATGGCTACTTTCTTACCATATTTCTCACAGATTTTGATTATGCTTATCATACGGGATAGCTGGGAAGAAAATGTTCCAATGATCAAGCGACCGTGGATGTTTTTAATGATTGTGTCTAGGTTTTCAACCACGACTGATTCTGGGGTAGAAAAGCCTGGGTTATCAATGTTGGTGGAATCAGCAAACATGAGCAGAACCTTCTCGTCTTTAAATACCCCGTATTCTTTTTCCTCTTCGTCTGTTGGTACGCCCTCTTTGTGATCGAGCTTGAAGTCCCCGGGGGTGACAATTAGTCCATGTGGAGTTTCGATGATGATTCCCATCGAGTCAGGAACAGTGTGAGTAACAGCGAAGAATCGTACGGTCAGGTTGCCTATTTTGATCTTGTCTGTCTTTTCTACGATTCTCATGTCTAGGGGATCGAGATGGGGGAACTCTGCTTGGCGTTTCTGTATCATTATCGCCGTGAGATTGCGGGTATAGATCGGTGGGTTGCCGATACGGTCGATGATATATGGGATACCTCCGATGTGGTCTAGGTGGCCGTGAGTAATGACGAGACCTTTGATGCGGTCTTTGCGCTCCTCGAGGTATGTGGTATTGGGAAGAATATAATCGATACCGGGGGTTTGTTCTTCTTTGAACATGAACCCAGCATCGATCACGATGATGTCACCTTTGTATTCGATAGCAGTCATGTTGCGTCCGATTTCTTCGACGCCACCGAGGGTGATGATACGGATATTCTCTCCTGAGTCTGGGATTATGCCGTTGGTACCTGTATTGCGTCGTAGTGGGCGGGGAGCTTCTCTCCTATGCGATGGCATGCGCCTACCGCCACTACTACGTCCTGCTGGTCTCCGGTTGCTGTTATAGGGCTTCCTTTCTGGGGGCGTCTGGCTATTTGTATTTGGGTTCATTGATATTTTTTAAATTATTAATTTCTATTTTCATTTGGCTTAAAGAAACCCCATACACTATCGGTCTCTGTGTACCATTTGTAGATGTCATAAAATCGGTCTCCAGGCGCTCGCAATCTTTTCTCGTTGTAACCTTTTAACTTTGGGGGTACTACATAGATAAAATGAGGCGAATAGAGGAAGATTGCTGGAACATCGTTTATCACTTCCAAGGCAAACTTTCTTTGGGCTTCGCTACGCTCGGCAGATGAAACGAGGGTACGAGCTGATTCCAATAGTTTATCAGCTTTTGCGTTTGTGTAAAGGGCTATATTGAGGCCTGGATCATTGCGCTCCGAAGAGTGCCAGAAAGAGTAGAAATCTAGATCTCTGCTGATAGTGATACCGAACAGCAAGCTATCGTAGTCTCTACCTCGGATTACGGTGTTGCTGAATTGTCCTGGTTCGAACACTTTGACATCCACTTGGGCACCTATGGATTTCCACGTGTTCTGTAGGATCTCTGCTGTCTGCTTGAGCTCTGGATTATCGCTTGTATAAATGGAGAAGATCAGTTTTTCTCCACCAGCTTTGGTTGTCTTGGTCAGTATACCATCGGCTCCTATGACCCAACCACCTTTGGCCAGAGTTGCGAGTATGTCAGCTGTTGGTTGTGCTTGCGCAGCTGGTTCTTCTCCAACCAGGGAAGTGATTTTGTCCAATGCGAACTCAGGGATGGGGCTATTGGTGATCGTACCGAATCCATCTAGGACTTGATCAACTATCGCCTGCTTGTCTACAGATTCAGAAAGCGCCTGACGGATCTCTCTATGTGCTAGCACGGGCGCCTCGTTCTGGTTTAGAAATAGCGCAAATATCCTACCAAGTGTAGAGGACCTGAGTGTATAGTCCTGAGCGACGAGATCAGTGGCGATCTGATTACCGATCCCAGCCAGACTCGATATGTCTCCATTTCTTAATGCAGATATTCTTTCTTCGTCACTTCCATAAAATCTAGCATTGAAATGCGTAATATATGGTTCACCAAGTACAAATTTGGAAAACGACGATAACCCTATGAATTCTGGAATCCCACTGCTATTTAACTCTACTGAATCTATCTGATAGGGTCCAGAACCGATGGGGTTGATGTTAAATGTACTATAGGGAAGCTCGTCTGGGGAAATGCTTTGCCAGATATGTTTGGGCAGTATTCCCAGCCTAGTGCTCGTGAGGAATGCTGCGTAGGGCTTGCTCAGAGTAAATTTCACCTCTCTCTCTCCGAGAGCTTCTACTGTAACGCCTTCCCATTGGGCTCTGCGAGGACTCTTGAACGCAGGGTTCTGTACAGTCTGTATGGTAAATAAAACATCCTCGGCTAGAACTGATCTACTATCGTGAAATACTGCATCCTCTCGGATTTTAAATATATATTCAGTTCCGTCGGCATTTATATCTACGCTCTCTGCTATAGCGGGAACGATGTCTCCGTTATCATTTATCCGAGTTAGACCAGTGTAGACCAATGAAACTAACTCTCGATCAGTTTCACTTACAGCGAGAACTGGATTTATAAATCTAGGTGAATTAATAAAGCCTTCGTTTATCGTACCACCTTTGCGCGGGATAACAGCGAGGATTTTATGATTTGCCTCATATGCCGCGAAAGCGATGGTGCCTATGAATACGAACAATCCCACATATAACACCGATTTCTCGGACAGGCTCATTCTAGAAACTAGCGCCTTTAAAACATTTATATATTTCAACATACTGGATTGAAGCTAAGCCTCTTCGAGGCCGCTCTAGGTTAAATTACGAAATCAAAAATTGATATAATGACAAACAGGATCGCTGCAAGAAGTGTGCCGTAGAATAGGAATTTCTCGAATCCGCGTCTAGTATGCTGGAGAGAGCTGAATCCGTCTCCACCCCCAAATGCTCCTCCTACTCCGGCCGCATTGGCTTGTAGAAGTATACCCGCAGTCATGATCACCGAGAGTGCTATCTGTATATATGGAATTGCTGTAGTTACGATACCCATAGGTGCAATGGTATCGTATAGGGCGTAAATTGTCAAAACTTGCATGTCTGCCTAGTTCCATTAGAATGGATGATATGAAAAAGCAAAAAATACAACCATTATCAGATAGAGTTTTATTATTGGACATTAGCGAAGACAAGAAAAAGACCAAGAGTGGTATCATATTGCCTGATTCTAATAATAAAAGTGATGGAATAAAGAAAGCGCAGGTAGTAGCCGTAGGTCCTGGTAGATACGACGGTGATGACCTGATACCCATGACACTGAAGCCGGGTGACGAGGTAATCTATACATGGGGCGAGAAGATAGTAATCGAAGAACAAGATTATTTCCTTGTGCGGGAATCAGATATATTAGCAAAGATTAATTAAAGAACATGGCCAAACAAATAATATTTAACGAAGAAGCTCGCAAGGCTCTAAAAAGAGGGGTAGACGTGGTCGCCAATGCTGTAAGGATTACAATCGGTCCACGCGGCCGCAATGTAGTTCTGGACAAAGGTTTCGGAACCCCGACTATAACAAATGACGGTGTATCTATTGCCAAGGAAATCACGCTTTCAAATAAAATCGAAAACATGGGAGCCGAGATTATCAAAGAAGTTGCAAGCAAGACGAACGATATAGCAGGCGATGGCACAACCACATCAGTAATCCTAACCCAGGCGATAATAAGCGAAGGTTTGAAACATACAGAGATGGGTGTAAATGCGATGGCTCTCAAGTGGGGTATCGAAGAAGCTTCTGCTGCGGTTGTAAAGGCTCTACGATCCATCTCCAAACCGATAAAAAACAAAGAAGAAATAAAACAGGTGGCAACAATCTCCGCAGAGTCTGGAGAAATCGGCAAGATAATTGCGGATACGATAGACAAGGTAGGCAAGGACGGTGTGGTGACAGTCGAGGAGGCTCAGACAATAGGTATCGAGTCTGATATCGCTCAGGGTATGGAGTTCGACAAAGGCTACATATCTCCGTATATGGTGACCAATGCAGAACGTATGGAGGCTGTATATCGCGATGTCCCAGTACTCGTTACTACCAAGAAAATTTCGGTAATCAAAGACATCCTACCTTTACTCGAGAAGCTTGCCCAGACTGGCAAGAAAGACCTGGTGATTATCGCAGATGATGTAGATGGTGAGGCACTCACGACATTTATATTGAACAAAGTCCGCGGGGGATTCAATATACTTGCGGTAAAGGCACCGAGCTTCGGCGATCGCAAAATCGCTGAACTGAATGATATCGCCACCACTCTCGGCGCTACTCTAATAACAGATGAAATAGGTATAAATTTCGACAAAGCGGAGCTCGATATACTCGGCAAATCTTCCAAGATAATCTCTACCAAAGACAAAACAGTGATAGTCGGCGGTGCAGGCAAGAAGTCTGACCTAGACAAACGTGTCGCACTTATCAAATCCCAGATCGACAACTCAGCTTCCAAGTATGACAAAGATGCAATGGCAAAGAGAATAGCCAAACTCGCCGGAGGTGTGGCTGTGATCCGGGTAGGTGCTGCGACCGAGACCGAGATGAAGTATTTGAAATTGAAAATAGAAGACGCAGTAGCAGCGACCAGAGCCGCGATAGAAGAGGGTATAGTAGCGGGTGGTGGATCAGCGCTAGTAAAGGCGGGTGAGAAAGTAAAGAGAGAGATTGCCAAATCGAAAACAATTCACAAAGGTGAAGTCGAGCTAGGATATAGGATAGTGCTAAAGGCGATCGAAGCACCACTACGTCAGATCGTAGAGAATGGTGGTCGCGAGGATGGTGCTGTGATAGTAGAGAAGGTAAGGAATTCCAAGGGTGATACCGCAGGCTACAATGCACTCCGTGAAGTCATGGTAGAAGACATGCTGAGGGAGGGCATCATAGATCCGGTCAAGGTCACGAGAACCGCACTACAGAATGCATCATCAGCCGCTGCGATACTACTCACTACAGAGGTCGCTATCGCCGATGAACCAGCACCAGAGAAGCCCGAGCCACAGATGCCTGGAGGGATTGGAGGGATGTATTAATTAAAAAACTAGATAGTTACATCAAAGTCGTCCGAGAATTGTAGGGCGACTTTTGTGCGTAGATCATCTAGGTCAATGTTTCCTGACTTCCGCACCCCTCTAAATCTTTCTAAAATACCCATATAGTTAAACACGGACCCTTCCAAAATGGGTGTTGCATGGGTAAAATCATGGTATGTTCATCCGCAAACTCAAAAATCGTAGCGGGTCAGTTTCTATCC
>JANNXY010000002.1:0-7345 GCA_031409775.1 bacterium
TCTACCCAACAGGTACCAAGGTATCAGATGAAGAAATGAGTCGGCTAAATATTCAAAGAGATGAGTTCCATCCCGAATGGAACTATACGATTAGACCGCAGAGGGTTGGTGTTGCTAGTAATTAATGGAAGGGGCCTTAATCAAAGGATTCCACATTATTTTGTGCCTTTTAGAAGAAGGTTTGCACATGGTGAGCAACCAATTAAATTCAAAGTTTCGAGGGTGGCAACCATACTCATTCCTGCTAATAGTTAGTCAGGAATTTTTATTTACACTGTCGGAGCCTTCGGTCCGTCTGGGATAATCACTGCTGCAACTATATAAGTAATAATGGCCGGAACGATCGCAGTAACTAGCGCAATAAATACTACCGATAGACGCACAATAGTAGAATCAATTTCAAATACTTCGGCGACTCCTCCGCAAACCCCTGCTATTTTCTTGTCTGTTTGTGATAGGTGTAGTTTTTTCATAATTACTTTACTTTTATTCCTAATTCCAATAATTGTTCAGTAGAAATTTCAGAAGGACATTGCATCATGAGGTCTCTACCCTCTCCTGTTTTTGGAAATGTTATTACTTCTCTTATGGATGTTTCGTTTTGCAGAAGCATTAGCAATCTATCTAATCCCCAAGCGATTCCCCCATGCGGAGGTGTCCCGCTTCTAAATGCTTTGAGCATGTGACCGAAGTTTTTTTCTACACTTTCTCTGTCGTAACTCATTATTTCAAATACTTTGATCAATGCCTCTGGATCATGATTACGTATAGATCCTCCCCCTATCTCGTAGCCATTTAGACAAATGTCATACTGTGCCGCGATAATATTTGGAATATTTTCACCTTTCATGAGTGTTTCTAGCCACTCGGGCTTGGAAGCTGAGAAAGGGTTGTGGGTAAATGTCCATTTGCCTTCGGAAGTTTTCTCAAAGAATGGAAAATCAACAACCCAGCAGAATGCGAGTAGGTTGGGGTCTTCTTTGTCTTCCCTTATATCTGGTCGATCGTTGCCATACCTCTCCATCGAGACTTTGTAAGGAATTCTCGGGAAAGGGATTTGCTGGATTTTTTTCTCTGGATACAGTTCGGTGACTGTTTCGATAAGCATCTTTTCGATTAGTTCTAGAATGTCTTCTTCATTTACAAAACTCATTTCTATATCGAGCTGAGTGAATTCAGGCTGCCTGTCACCTCTGGTGTCTTCATCACGAAAGCACCTAGCAATCTGGAAGTATTTCTCCATTCCAGATGACATAAGGAGCTGTTTATATTGCTGTGGGGATTGTGGAAGGGCATAGAATTTGCCCTGATCAACACGAGATGGAACGACGTAGTCTCTAGCGCCTTCGGGAGTAGATTTGGTGAGTAAGGGAGTTTCTATTTCTATAAACTTTTCTTTGTCTAAATAATCCCTAATAAACTTTATTACTTTATGACGATTTCTTATATTATTTTGAAGCCTTTCCGAACGTAGATCTATATAGCGATTTTCGAGTCTTACTTCTTCGTTTACAATCCTAGTGTCAGAGCCGATTTCAAATGCAGGAGTCTCTGCTTGGTTTAAAACCTCGATCGCCAACACCTCGAGCTCTATATCCCCATTCTGCTTGTCTTTCTGTATAGCGCGTTCTGGGCGGGCATTTACCTTGCCGGTTACGGTGACCACCCATTCTGGACGAACGGTCTTGGCAGTATCTATTGCGGCGCTGTTTGGGAGTACCACACCCTGAACTTTACCAGTCATATCGCGGAAGTCGAAAAACACCATCTTGCCCTGGTCTCTGCGCACATCGATCCAGCCGGATATACTTACTTCCTCGCCTATAAACTTACTCAAATCCCCAATATATTTTCTTGTCATAATGTGCATACTATAGCAGAAAAATGCCTACTCATGAAGCCCTATCTGCAGTTCGTAGAGTCTGCGGTACTCACCGTTTTCAATGAGTAGTAGATCTGAGTGCTTGCCTGTCTCAACAATCTCACCAGCTTTCATAACGATAATCTTGTCGGCATTGCGAACAGTCGATAGTCTGTGCGCGATAACTATCGTTGTGCGACCCACCATTTCCTTCTCTAGCATATCTGTGATCACTTTCTCGGTACCTGCATCGAGCGCTGATGTGGGCTCGTCTAGGACCAAGATCCTTGGGTTCTTTAGTATTGCGCGGGCAATAGATACTCGCTGCTTCTGGCCGACAGATAGCTTGACTCCTCGCTCCCCGACGACTGTGTCCCATTTGCTCGGTAGTCCTTCGATAAACTGGGTTATGTGGGCCTTGGTTGCTGCTTCTTGTAACTCTTCGTCAGAAGCATTTTCTTTGGCATAAAGTAGATTGTTGCGGATCGTATCGTTAAAGAGAATGCTTTCTTGGTTTACCAATGCGACAGACTCGCGCAAATGCTTCAGATTCAATTTGCCGAGCTCATGACTATCTATCGAGATTTCTCCATCATAAGTATCATAGTAACCGAGTATCAGTTCTATGAGCGTACTTTTGCCCACGCCAGACTCGCCCACTATTGCGATCTTTTCTCCAGCATTTGCTACAAATGAAATACTTTTTAGTATCATCTGGTCATCACTATAGCCAAATGATACTTTATTGAACTTTATATCTCCCTTAACTATTTTATTTTTTAACCCCTTGTCAGTTTCTCTCTCGGGTTTTTCTTTGATTAAGTTTTCAGCATCTTCTAGGGCAATTGCGCCATTTTCTACCTCTTTCCATATTTCAGCTAATTGTGAAAAAGGATCGAAGATTCTCAATGTAAAGTAATTTATGGCTATTATTTCTCCTATGTTTATCTCACCCTTCAGTAGTAACCAAATAGATAATCCGAGGCAGAGTGATCTACTGGTAAGTAGGATCATTTCTTGTATAAATATTGAATTCTGTCTTAGTGCCCATAGCTTTTTCCATAAAGGAAGGCCGTCCTCAATATATAATTTGTACATTCTGTTAGCAGAAAGATCTTCTCTCCCAAAATCTTTAACAGATCTAATATTACTCAACACGTCTTCTGTGTAACCATTTGCAATTTTATACTGCGCCCGAGAAGCTCTTTGCATAGTTGCAGCATTCTTGTTTAGGCTAAAAATTGTGTAAGAATATATAATTATTGATACCAAAAATATTATTAGAAAGATAGGCTTAATAGTTGCAGCAATTATCAATGTAGTAATAACTCCAAATATTTCTGGGAGAGTGTTCAAAAATAAATTATTATTGACTTGTCTTATGCCTAGTTTTGCTCTTTCAACGATATCTGACACCTCACCTCTCTTTTCATTTTTGTGAAAATTTAAGGGTAGGTTTAGTAAGTGCTTTACAATATTAAACTTATAACTTTGTGATATTTCTTCACCTAAACCCATATTTCCTAACCTTCTGTATTTCGCCACAACGCTTCGAGTGACCTGGAGAAAGACCCACAATACTAATAAATACAAATATGTATTAGTATTGGTAGTAAGTGAGGTGACTATCAAACTGAAGACGTATTGTAGAATTGGAAAAAGAATTGACTGTAATGACGCCATTATCAATACAAAAAGCATTTTGCCTCGATACGGTTTCGATCTAACCCACGTAGTCTTTATAGCTTCCCAAACTACTTTGTCTTTCTTTGCTTTTTTATTCATGTGATTTCATTAATTATAACCTTCCGCCTGATCATTGAATAATCTCGCATAAGTGCCATTAATTTTCATCAATTCGTCGTGACTACCGAGCTCATGAACCGACTTATATCTGAATACACAAATACGATCAGCACCCTTTACAGTTGAGAATTTGTGAGAAATTAGTATTACAGTCTGATGCTGAGCTGATTTCTCGATTTGCTCAAATATCTTTTTCTCTGCCTCCGCATCTATCGATGCGGTTGGTTCATCGAGGATAAGTATCCCAGCCTCGCGATGCAGCAATCGTGCTATAGCGAGTCGTTGTTGCTGGCCTTTGGAGGGGTCTAGACCCTTGTCGAATTCTATGCCCAATTGCTGATCGTATCTATCTGCCCAATCTCTAATAAAGCTATCTGATTCGCTTGCGATTGCAGCTGTTTCTATGCGATCCATATCCAATTCATCATCTGAGCGGCCGAGTGCGATCACTTCCTTTACCGTGAATTTATAAGGTGCATATTCCTGAAGGAGAATACCGAGAATTCTATACCAACTATCGAGATCGATCTCCCGCAAGTCAGTGCCGTCGACTAGTATTCGTCCCGAACTAGGATCGTAGATGCGGCAAAGGAGCTTTACGAAGGTGGTTTTGCCGGCACCATTCTCCCCTACTAGAGCAAATTTCTCACCCTTTCTAATAGTGAGCGAGACATTTTCGAGTGCTAATGCATCTGATTGTGGATAAAAAAATGAAACATTTTCGAAAGTAATTTCAGGAGTGAGGTCTGGATCCAGAATCAGAGGTTTTGCAGAGCGAGCTAGCACAGTTTTGGTTTCCAATACATGAAATATATCCGAAGTATAAAGGCTGTACTCATCCAGGCGTGCAATGCGATCCATAAATCTAATGAGTGAAGATTGAAGCTGGGTGATAGATGCTATGAGGAAAAGCATCGTGCCGATCTCGGTATCGCCCCTTACTACATTTACTATAATCCAGAATGTTACTCCGGCGATAATCCCACCGGTTATAACAGTGGCGCCAATTTGAAAAAATAGCTTTTATATTCAACTTTCCGCTGCTTGTCGTTGAAGCTTACGAGAATCGCCTCGAGCTTTCGGTAGAATAGTCCTACATTTTGAAAAAGTTTTAGCTCAATAAGCCAGTTTTTCTGTTCAAAGTGAGACTGGAGGTGGTTATATTTGCGCCTAGTTGCTGTGTCCGCACTCCATATACCCCAGGTATCATCGTTATATTTGAGCTCCACTAGGAATTGTGGAATGATTGCAATAACAACCAATACGCATATTCTCCAATCGAAAAGGAAAAGTATAACTAGACCAATTATTACACCAACCAGGTTCCCTAGGGCTAAGAATTGGGTTGCGAGGAAATTGGTGGCTGGCCAGATTCCCCTATCCTCTGCCTTGTTCAGTATGTCTAGGAATTTCGGATCCTCGTAAGTCTGAATGTCAATTTCTCCCTTTTTACCAAAGAATTTAAGCTGTATAACCTGACCGATATCGATCCAAATCCTTTTATCTACCCACGTTGCGATAGAGCTAATCATATCTGGAACAAGTAAAAGGAGTGCTGATGCAGTGGCGAGCAGGATAAGCTTTTCTCCAAGCACACCACTTCCAAATGTGGCAGTAAGGTGGTTTACAAGTAAGGCATTAACACCAGAGCTTGCATAGGGAATCGCAGCAGTAAGCAAAGAGAAAAAGACCGTAAAAATAATAAAAATTCTACGATTCTCCCATGCAATAGCATTAAGGCGGAGTGCATTTTTAAAAAGTTGCTTTATTTTGCTCATTTGGTTCTGTCGCTAAATTCCTAGCTCTTGTATCTGGCTAAATGTATCGAGGAATGTTGAGATCGCAAATACTAGACCTACTGCAGGTAGTACAACTAGCAATATAGTTATAATAAATGTCCAGAAGAAATACTGCTGGATTCTTTTAAGCGATTTCTTTAGTTCAGCGATTTCTATATTCTGAGCATCGAGTTTGGCTAAAATAGTTTTGATGTCTTGATCCATTATATTGACTTTTCAACCTTACTTAACCTAGTGTCTATTTGCAATACATAATCTCGAAGATGCTCAATTTCACTATGAGCTTTGGTAAAAGTAATATTCTTCATAATTCTAATCTCTTTATCTGTACTGGCAGATCTTTTCTCTGCCTCGTTGAAACCATTTTGAGTTATTATAGCTAAGTTTTCTAAATCTTTTGTATTCTGTTCTGTCAATCTTGTCAGGCTTGCAATGGTTTTAGAATTTTGCTTAATGTTGCTAGTATTTTCCTTTATATCTACAGAGTTCTGTTTTACAATATTTGTAAGATCAATAATCATTCCAGCCAATGATTCTAAAGTTACATTTTTTGGATTTGAAGGTTTCTTTTTCATAATTAAATTATACCAACTGAGAGATTACAGTGCAACGCCGATCTTCTCCCTTACTTCTTTCATCTTGGTACCTGCAACAGCCCTAGCTTTCTTGCCACCTATGAGTAGTACCTCGCGGACTTTGTCCATGTCTTTGGCTAATTCATCCCTACGATCACGCATCGGTCTGATAAATTCCTTGATATCGGCTATAAGTGCATCCTTTAGGATTTTGTATTTACCTTTGTTCTCGTAATACAGTGTGTCCAGCTCATCTTTGTCTCTGAACAATGTATGTATTGAGTAAACATTCTGAGGCTTCTCTCCGCTCGAGTCTGTGACGATGCTCATGACGCATTTCTCTATCTCTTCGTCTGTGGCGAATAGTGGGATGGTGTTGCGGTAGCTCTTGGACATCTTCTGACCATCTATGCCTAGTACTGTCGCTACATAGGGGATAACGAACTCCTCGGGGAGCTTGAATGTCTCGCCGTACCGAGTGTTGAATTTACCCGCGATGTCACGAGTGATCTCTATATGCTGCTTCTGATCGTGTCCTACGGGAACTATGTCTGTATCGTACAGTAGTATATCTGCCGCCATGAGCACTGGGTAGTTGAACCTGCCTACGTTGATCTCGTGGTTCTTGGCCTCGGCGTCTTTGAAGGCGTGTGCGCGCATGAGGTATGGCATGGTAACCAGGTTGTCGAATATCCAGCACGCTTCTGTATGTTCAGGAACATCGCTCTGCTTGAATATCACAGACTTCTCTGGATCAAGCCCTATCGCTAGGTAGTCTAGGGCAACATTCAGTATATCTGCCCGGAGCTCTTCAGGAGACTCTACAGAGTTCAGTGCATGGTAGTCAGCAATCATGAAATAGCATTTGTGTGTGCTCTGATTGTCTACAAACTGCTTCATCGCACCGAAATAATTGCCGATATGGGGCTTGCCTGTTGGCTTTACGCCGGAAAGTAGTATTTTGGACATTTATGTACAATAGCAGAAAAGCGTATATTAATCCAGGCCGAGATATTATGCAATCTTCTGTTCCAAAGTAACTATTCTACTTTCATGATCCTTGTAATTCCTATCAGAGCGCTCTTCTACACCTAGAGTAAATTCTCCTATAGTTTTCATCTGAGACTTCATCTCTTCTATCAATATCCCAGTATGTCTTTCAAAAGAATCAATCAAGAACCCCGCGGCAGAGCCGTCCCCTCGCAAAGCCTCGGCGGGGTATGAATTGATGCATGGTCTAGTGCCAAAGGGTGAGCTGTACTGATTCGACCGTCTTTCCCTGGTTTTCTATGTATTTCTTTACT
>JANNXY010000003.1:0-13937 GCA_031409775.1 bacterium
TTTACCTTTGTCACTGGCTATATCTGTAGAAGAAGCGTATTTGAGTTTGATTAGTGCTTCCTGAAGTGCTGTGACGTATTTGCCAGACTGGCCGTATTTGGAGGCTCTGGTTATATAGCCATCGTAGGTGGGGGTGCCACCACCGCTGGAGGAGCGTCTGGGAGTCACGTCAGTTATAACCACCGTTCCATCCGTAGGTGTTACTGAGTTCGAGACGGCTGAGGCACCGACGCCTACGGCATTTACTGCTGCTGCGCTGATCGTGTATGAAATCCCATTGGTGAGGCCGGTAAATGTAATGTATGGTGTCGCTGAGGTTGCTACAAAGTTGCCTGGGGTAGTTGTAGCTGTGTTGTACAGAACAACTGAACCCCCATCTGATGCCGGAGGACTCACGGTAACAGTCGAGCTACCATTCCCGGCTACTGCAGTGACTGCGGTAGGAGCGCTCGGTACTGACTGGGCAGTTACCTCGACCCTAGCGATAGCATTGGTTGTAGTCCCGCGGAAATTATTGAATCCTCCCCCAATTACAAATTTCCCATTGTTATCCACCTCCATCGTAACCGCCGTTGCATTGAACCCTGTTGTCGTGGTCGCGATATACCCAGAGTCGAAAGTTCCATCAGAATTAATCCTAAAAAAATTGTACACTGGACTGAATCCACCAATCCCTATAGTCTTTCCATCACTTTGCGGGATTAGTCTAATGAAAGGTCTATCAAACCCAGTAGTCGTAGTGGAGAAGAATCCAGCATCGAGTGTACCGTCGGGATCAAGTCTGGTGATTTTATTTTGACTGACCCCGTTAAATGTCGAATGATCCCCGCTCAGGAGTATTCTGTCAGAATTATCCAGAGATATGGTATTAAATACCAAATCTGGCCCGCTGCCGATATTGGAAGCAAAAGTCGTATCAACAGTTCCATCCGAGTTGAGTCTGACCAAATACCCCTGCGGGATACTATTGAGATTAGCAAAGAATCCACTAACGATTATCTTGCCATCTGGCTGTAGCGCTATCTGGTCGACAGATGAGTCGAACCCGATCCCGATATTCGACGCAAATGCTACATCAATCGTTCCATCCGAGTTGAGTCTAGTGAGACCTCCCTGGGTTACTCCGTTGAAATTTGTAAAGGTTCCTGACACAATGATTTTATCATCAGGTTGAACGATAATTTTAGTAACCGGACCATCGAACCCAGTACCGATACTTGTTGTAAACGAATTATCAAAGTCTCCATCAATATCTAGTCTCGCGATGTAATTGCTAACATTCGCATCGAAGTTCAGGAAATATCCCCCGACCACAATCATGCCATCACTCTGCAGATCGATCGTTGTTACACCGGCATCGAACCCAGTACCGGTGTTCGACGCAAATGGAGTTGTATCTAGGCTTCCGTTGCTATTTAGCCGAGCTATCCCACCCTGTGGTATATTGTCGAAATTGGTGAAATATCCGCCGACAAGGATTTTCTCATCCGGCTGGATTTTAATAGTTAGGACAGTTCCGTCTGCGCCATCGCCTACGTTATTGGTAAAATCAACATCGAGCGCCACTGAACTCGCCGCATAAGCATTGCTTGAGAAAAGAGTAATGATAATAGCCACCCACAAAATAACCTCGGAAAGCTTGGCAATCCTATTTAAATTAAACATATTATAATTTTACTGTCTTTTACACCTTAGTGCAATCATTTATCTATGCTTGCCTGGTCTATGTTCATTATTTCTGTTTAAAATCTTTTTTATTATCTTTTTTATTTTATCTTTCTTGATAACTGTCTTATTTATCGAATTAGAATTTTCTACAATCTTTAGGCGCATGATTCTATTCTGGATTGTTTGATTGTATTTACTGAACATCCCTACCACAACCAGCTTCCCATCACTCTGTCTAACCATATCTATAGCCGGAGAATCGATTCCGACTCCGCTCGATATCGCGAAGTTTGTCTCTATCTGACCATTACCACCAATCTTCAGTACATTGTTACTGGCGTTGAACCCACCTAGCGCCAATACTCCATCTCCTGCATATATTGCTGGGTGTAGTGGCTCAACCAGGTCGTTTGTATGTCCTTCGAATGATTGATCTAGAGTCCCGTTCTCATTTAGTCTCACTATCAGATCCCTCTGAATACCGTCAAATGTGCTGAAATATCCATTCAGTACTACCTTGCCATTTGGTTCTAGTACAATACTCGATGGTTCAACATCGAATCCAGTACCGATATTGGTTGCGAACGATTCATCTATCGTACCATCCGAGTTGAGTCGAGTGATATAATTCTGTGGACGACCGTTGCAGCTAGTGAAGTACCCCACAACAACAATCTGTCCATCAGGTTCTATTATCATATTTGTAGGTCCAGAATCAAATCCAGAACCTGTGCTCGATGCAAACACCGCATCTATAGTCCCATCGCTGTTTAGGCGTGCGATATTTGCTACCGGTACGCCATTATAATTTGTAAAATTCCCTAGAACAACGATCTTTCCGTCTGTCTGAACTAGTAATTTCTGAACTGATCCATCGAAACCGGCACCTGTAGTTGATGCGAACATATCGTCGATAGAGCCATTTGTATTTATACGGGTAATATGGTTCTGCGTACGACCGTTGTAGCTTGTGAAGTATCCTCCTACTATTATTTGAGAATTAGGCTGTATCGCTATACTCGATACTCCAAGGTCGAAACCAGCACCTGTAGTTGACGCAAACTCTAGGTCGATAGACCCATCTGGGTTTAGTTGTGTTATATGGTTCTGAGTATGTCCATTGTAAGCAGTGAAGTACCCCGCAGCGACAATATTTCCATCATTCTGTAGGGAAATGTCAAGTACGGTATCATTGAACGCCGTCCCCATATTCCTAGTAAATTGTGTATCAATCTCTATGGTCTGGGAAGCATTGGTAGTAATAGGAGCCCACAAAACCAGCAGTGTCATCAATATTTTTTTCATCACTACAGATTACTCCTTTGCAAAGCAAAGTCAATTTTCTTTTGTACTTGCTTTTTATACAATTATATGGTAGTCTATTCATTAGTGCTCTTTGTAATAACATAAAGAGCGAAACCTCACAACAACCGCAGTCAGAAAGTTCGATCCTTATGAAAACATACCTAGTCTCCGCAGTTCTCGCAGTCTTTGCATTCCTCGCTGGTGCCCTCGGGCAAGTCACCTTCACCGCAGTACAACCCCCGCCACAAGGAGTAGGGCTCGGGAGTTACTTCCAGATCGCCGAAATGGTCGTGTCCCAGGATTCATTGATACAATACGCCGACATCCAATTCAACACAGCATTTCAGGATGACCGAGAGGCATTCGGAACATTCCATATCTTTGACGGAAATAGGCCTGTCAGGTCCCAGGACTCTACCACCGCCATCGCTGGTCGGCTCAGCCTTAATCTATTTGTCTCCCTAACTCGGGGACCAAAGAGGTATCAGATATTCTTTGTGGTAAACGGATTCCGAGCTGTGTCTAGGATGGAACTAAAGATGACATTCCACTACAGCACGTCATCTGACGCAGGTATCCTAGAAAACATCGCTGTAGTAAACATCCCATCGGTTGACCTAAACTTCAACCAATTCAATGATGTAGCTGTTGGGGCGGACAACACATTCACCAAAGTTCGTATTATACCAGGGCGCCAAGATCTGGCATCGTTCATTGTATCGGTCAACACCTCTTCGGAGCGTGAAGACGAGAAATTCACGATCAACCGTCCGTCAGTTAGGGTGTATTTCAACAATGGCGCACGCCTCAAGCATGTTAAATTTTGGAGATTGTATTCCGTAGATGAATTCGGCACTCGCCAGTCCATCTCTACCACATTGGGCTACACGCTCATACCACGGGTAGATGAAAATGGCCAGCCGTTCGTCCAGATCCGATTCAATAGGAATCTCTCGGTTAATACCGAGGGGTTCCCCTCAACAAACTTCAAGCTTGTTGTGGAGGGGAGGGTTGACCCGACCTTCCCAAGCAAAGGAACTCTAACACCTGCCTGGAGCCACCAGGACCAGGTAGCCTATGAATTAACCACCAACGGCACGACACGCTCATCGCAGCGAACGGTGGTACAAAGCACGGTCCAGAGGAAGCTCTAGCAACCCTTCCAGAAGCAGGTCCCATCCCTGCTTTCTGGATATTTTATTTAAATTTGACTTTCTATATCTAATCTGATACTATATATGAGTTACAGACGTTCGCTTCCGGATCCGGAGCGGACTTTTATTTTATACAATTAAATAATTAACCAATATGTTTGACCTAAAAGTAATCAATTCAGTTCTAACCCAGCTCGAAGAAGAGCGTGGAATACCCAAAGAAAAGATCCTCGAAGCCATCGAAGCGGCTCTCGCTACTGCTTACAAGAAAGAGTACGGCAAGAAAGGCCAGATCGTACGTGCCAAATTCGACATAGGCAATGGTGGTGTGGAATTCCTCCAGGTAAAGATAGTTGTGGACGACTCACGCGTTATCATGCCAGAAGAGCAGGAGCTACTCGACAGTGGTGAGAAGACTCTACCCGATACCGACGACCGTGTCCGCTACAACCCAGAGCATCACATACTCATATCCGAAGCACGCCTCATCCGCAGAGACTCGGAGCTCGACAACGAGATCGTATTTCCTTTAGAGAACAAGGGTGACTACGGTCGTATCGCAGCACAGACCGCCAAGCAGGTTATCATCCAGAAGATCCGCGAAGCCGAGAAGACATCTGTGCTCAAGGAATTCGGCGAGAAGGCAGGCGAGATCATCACTGGTACAGTAGAGCGAACCGAGCGTGGCAATGTCTACCTCAACATGGGCCGCACAGTAGGTATACTGCCTTACGAAGAGCAGATCCCGGGCGAGAGATACAAGCAGGGCGAACGCATCCGCGCATACCTGTTCCGTGTAGATGACGGTACCAAAGGAGTTTTCCTCAAGTTGTCTCGATCCCATCCTAAATTCCTCGAAGAATTATTCAAGGCAGAAGTGCCAGAAATAGTTTCTGGAATTGTAGAGATCAAGAATGTGGCAAGAGAAGCAGGCTCACGCTCCAAGGTTGCTGTATTCTCCCACGACTCTCATATCGATCCAGTAGGATCGATGGTTGGTTCACGCGGAGTTCGTGTATCGACTATCACATCAGAGCTCGGTGGCGAGAAGATCGACATCATCGAATGGTCCGAGGATCCCAAGAAATTCATCGAGGAATCCCTCTCTCCAGCCAAGGTTATATCTATCGACATAGAGCCAGAGATCAAGAAGGCCAATGTCAAAGTAAGCGAAGACCAACAGTCTCTAGCGATAGGCAAAGGCGGTCAGAATGTGAGACTCGCAGCCAAGCTCACCGGCTGGAAGATCGACATCCAGGGAGTTGCATTACCAAAGACTGATGAAGAAATTGCTGCAGAAGCAGAGGAAATCACACCAGAACCAGAAACAATCACTCCCGAGATGATTTCAACAGACGAAGAAACGACAGTGTAAGTAAGATTGAATTTGAAGAAAAAGCTCCCAAATTGGGGGCTTTTTTGATTCCCGTTACAACATCCTCCGTCCGCAGAAGCCGGCCACCTCCTTCGAAGGAGGAATTTTCACGCATAATTCTCCCCTCGAGGGGAGCACTGCATTATTATGCAGGAGGGATGTTTGTAAATGGCATGATACAATACAGAAATGTTCGAAAAATACTTAGAAGAAATAGGGTTATCAGATAAAGAAGCATCCGTCTATGTGGCCCTGCTCCAGGTAGATCACGACTCGGTGCTTGATTTGTCAAAACGCACCGGCATCAACCGCACCACCATCTACCCTGTGCTTGAAACATTGGCCAAGAAAGGCCTCGTGAGCGAAATGCAGATAGACAAGAAAGTCCACTACAAAGCCGAGCCGCCAGAACGCCTCGAGTCATTTGTCGAGCGCCGCAAGCTAAACTTCGAGGAGCAGTCCAAGCGCCTCAAAGACATAGTCCCCCAGCTAAAGAGCATTCAGAGAGAATCCGGCGAGCGCCCAGTGGTCAAGTGTGCTGATCATTTTCATGATAAAAGCTCTGACGCCCAAAGGTGGCGGCCCGAAGAAAAAGTGAACCTCAACCCCCGTCGCCACAAATGCGATGGGTTTTTATTTATTTGCTAAAATTTATATAGATGTTATAGTTTATATATGGATACAATATCAATCTCAAAATTCGATTATGATGTTTTAAGAGCTGAATCTAGTGCTTATAGGAAAATAATTAAATCTATAAGTGTCTCGTTTTCCAATACTCCGCCAACTAGAAGCAAATCAAAGGTTCTAGAGCAATTTAAAAAAACCAAAACTTATAACAAAGAATTTTTAGCATCTATAAAGAAAGGGTTAGCAAGATCTTCATATTTTGATCAGAAGTAGATAAAATGCTAATCGCACCTATTCACAAGGATTTGGTTCAATATTTAAAATCTCATTCTTTGGAGAAAAAGTTTCAAAAGCAGGCATTGCTTATTTCCAGATATTTTCGACATCCTAGTTTGCACACTGAAATCCTAGAACCAAAAGACCTAAAAATCTATAGCTTTAGAGTTGATAAAAAATATCGTGCAATTTTTATCTTTATTGCTCCAGAAATAATCGAGGTTATCGATATTAATAATCATTATAATTAATCACAGTATCCCATGTCCGAAATCAAACCAAAGCGAAATAGATCTACATTTATACTTCGCTAATCACTTCGAAGCCACTTACGCTTCCTGTTATCGCAAGTCCTATTATAGTCTTGGCTAGGCCTTTTGACTTCAATTTCTCTGCTATCTCATTCATTGTTGCGCCTGAGCCGAGCGCGTCATCTATTATAAGCACTTTATTAAATTCTCTATTGTCATCCACAAAAATTGTATTCCTCGCGTTATTTACTCTATCTTCTAGCTTGTTTAGCGTCTTTTGTGGAACAACAATATCGTTATACACTTTTACAAGCTTTATAGACGGAAGATTTATTTTCAATTCCTTTTGCAATTCTTTCATGAATTGAACTTGCCTTCTCACTGTTGGAGGGACAAAGGCGATGGCATTAATTTTATAGTTATTAATAACAAAGGTTATTTTACCCTTTACGAGTGCAACTAGCTCTCTGATTAGTTTCCTGTCTTGGCTTTGTTTGGCATACAAAAGCATTTGGCCAAGCTTGGTTTTGCCGAATATCTCAAGACTATAGAAATCTAGGTAGAAGATCTCGTCTAGAAACACCTTGCCTAGAGATTTTTTGAGCTTATACATACCATCGATCAGGCCAGCTTTCTTGTACTGATCATATTTCATCATTATCTGCCCATATTTCTCTGCTGTTTTGTCTACATCCTGACCCCTTCTCTCGCACCACTTTATGAAGCCATCAACCCCTTCGAATCTCTGACCATCTGATGTAATATCTAGGAAATTTTCTTGGATCAATGACTTCAGAGACTGATCTATTATAAGTACCTTGTTACTACCTTCGATTGCTTTGTTTATAGAATAAAAGACCTTTGGAGGCGAACCAACTTTTTTGACCAAACCCTTTTCTTGCAGCTTTTTGAGTTGCTTAAATATTGCTTGCCTGGATATCTGGAAATGCTCGAAAATATCATTAGCTGTAGCCTGTCCAGCCTGATTTATATATTCTATTATCTTATCCCCAGTTTCTGTGGTCATAAGTACATTTTAGCATAGTTGATGGTTTACTGTCAACTATCAACCTTATCTACACCCTCTGCTTGTCCCAGAATTCTCTGAAGCGGCCACTCTGAGCATTGAGCTCGTCAAATGTTCCTGACTCGATGATCTCACCTCCTTCGATCACTATGATGCGATCCATTTCTTTGATTGTTGAAAGCCTGTGTGCGATGACCACGGCGGTGACATCGTTAAAGAACTTGTGCAGAGAATCCTGAATCTTCTGCTCTGACTCGACATCGAGGTGTGATGTGGCTTCGTCTAGGAACAGCACCTCTGGTTCCTTGAACACTGCCCGAGCAATTCCTAGTCTCTGCTTCTCGCCTCCAGAGAGTTTCACACCCTTCTCACCTATTGTTGTTTCCGCCCGTTGTGGGAGTTTGGACAAGAAGTCATTAACATGCGCAATAGACAACGACCTCTCAAATAATTCTGAATTATTTTCCTCTGCACTATTGGCGAGTATTATATTCTGACGCAGAGACATGTTGAATACTTCGGTTTCCTGTAGCACTGCTGCGATGTGGTTTACGTAGCTTGCTTTACTTATCTTCCGGAGCGTTGTTCCACCGAATAGTATTTCTCCTTCATAACTCTCATGCTCTTTGAGCAATAATTTAAACAACGTGGACTTGCCTGCGCCGGAGAGTCCTACTATACCGATCTTCTCGCCCTTTTTAATTTCAAAATTAATATTGTTTAGAACGACATTTTCTCCGTATTTAAATGTGAGATTTTTTACTTCGATTTTGTCCCAAGATTTGGGGAATTTCACTTTGCCCTTTTCTTTGTCTATATTTACTTTCTCATCGAGTAGCTCAGTCAGCCTCCCAATATTCGCCTTGGCACTTGCGATCTCTTGGGCTGCATCGGTAAATTTCATTGCTGCATCAGTAAGAACATTAAAATAGGAATAGAATAGCACTAGAAACCCAACCTCATATTTACCATTTCCGATTTCCCAGATTACATACCCAACTAACACTACTTTGATCAAACCTTCCCACAGCTTTTGTGAATACCCTCCAGCCTGGAACCAAAAGATTCTTTTATCAATTCTTTTTGCTAACTCTGATGTAAGATCTCGTGCATAATCAAAAAGCTTAGCACTCATTCCTAGCACCTTTACGCTGCGGGTATTGGAAGCAATTTCAAACCACAACCCATTTACTTCTTCACCTTTGATATTTGTTAAATGGTGTGCCTTAATCGCCCTTTTACGAGAAAACGAAGCAATAAAATAATACATTAATTGATACAAAAATATAAATACGCCCAGTTTGAAATCGAATTGCATTAGAATTATCAAGGCTCCAAAAAATGTCACCACCATACTGATCACATCGTTAGTCCACAACCTCGTAATATCATTAATACCTCTTGCCCCACGATCTATTTTCTTTAATTTATTACCAGTATTTTCCCTCTCGTGCCAAGACATATCCAGGAGCGACATATGCTTCATGGAATAAATCTCGGCATCGATAGCCGCTTTCTCTGCTACATTGAAGTTTATATACTTAGAAAAGAACCCGAATAACTGTCTAGAAGTAGTGGTAAGTAACCACGTAGCCAATATAATTAATATTGCTCTGAACGATTCACTGTCTGTCCCGCGGCTAAGTATGTCCACTATCTGGCTAAAGGCATATCCCTGATACAGTCCAACTACTGAAGCAATGAAAACAAATATTGATCCCAAGAAAAACTTCCATTTATATTGCCCGACAAACTGCCAAAAGAATTTAAATATTCTCGAATATGAGTATTCCATGCCCTAATACTATCATTAGTTTCACAAGCTTGAAATTGCCTAGATTTGAAATGAAACCGGAATGATTCCCTCTCCTGCACTTAGCCTGCCTGCGGTAGGCAGGGAGAGGGCTAGTGTGAGGTTGACATTCCTCCCCGACAGGTCTAATGTCATTGTTAGAAACGTAACTCGAAACACCCACATATTATGAATTCATACTTCTTTGGCTTCTTGCTCTACTTCATTGCTCAGCTTGTCATTTCACTTTTCAGTGATTCACAGATAGCTGGGAGGTCTATGGTCACAACACATATTCTCTCAACAATTCTGTTTGTTTTGTCTTCCATTTATTCTTACTGGTCATTTGAACGGGGGCTAAGGGGAATCAAAAGCATTACTGCAGCAATTATCTACGGTAGCGTGTTCTTGGCTTCTGCTCGACTTATGGGCTACGATCATCCTATTTATGATTATAAAAATGTGCACATGCACTTGTGGGGGATAAGTTTAGGACTATCAGCCTTTATGAGTCTCGCAACAGGGACAATGATCCGGATGGATCAAAACGATTCTAACCGCAGTCACCCCGCCACGCAGTAATGCTTTGGCGGATTTTTATTTGACCTAGGCGAGGCCATATTGGCGCAACCATCCATTAGGCGCCGATGTAAAATCAATTTGCTATAATCAATCTATGGAACTAATATTTAAAAAATTGGTAGCTGAATACGAATTAGGAGAATTTATAAACTCAAGCAAAGTGGAAGAAGGTGTGCTAAATGAAAACCATATTATTGAAACAACTTCTGGAAAATACTTTGTGAAGGGAATCCGCTCCAAAGTTACAGAAAGAATCGACTATATTTACAAAATTGAAAAAACTATGAAGCAATCTGGGATCCCTGCTGTAGCAATGTTACCAAGTAACACAAAGATTCCCTATTTGATTATTGAAAATGTGTACTACACTGTCTATCCATTCATCCCAAGCGATCGATCGCACGAGTATTCTGAAACTGATTTATTTAACATAGGAAAAATGCTTGGGAAAATCCACAAGGTAAGCGAAGATTTAGATATTAATGAATTCAGGATACATATGTTTAAGTTCGCCAACCATGAGCGAAAAATTGAAAAGCTAAAAAATTACAAAGAAAAAATTGAAGCAAAAAATACTAGGGACAGAACAGATGAAATGTTTCTTGAATATTTGAGTTTGAAGGAAAAGGCATTTACTGAAATCGGAGATATCCCGGAACCGCTAAGTAAGACACTCATACATGGAGACTATCATGCTGGTAATCTACTAATAGACAAAGGTTCCAGGGAAATCCTAGGTATAATTGATTGGGAGAAAGCAGAGGTTGCACCGAGATCTTATGAATTAGCTCGATCTATTCTATATATTGCTTTTAACCTAGGATTTATCGAATCAGAAGCCTTTGGCAAAGCAGTACATTTGATCAGAGGTTATGATTCAGAATTTCCAATTTCTAAAGAAGAATTGGTTATTGGATTAAAGATAAGACTAAGACAATGCGCACTTTCTACCTGGCTCGAGGAAGGACACTATGATCGCAACGATTCCAAAACCAACCACTTTGCAGATAACGAAATCCGTCATTTAAATTTGTTTGTATTTGGAGACGGGGTGGAGAGGCTTTTGCTTCAGTGTCTTTAGTAACTTTCTAGCATCCTTGGCTTTTCCTTTTCTATATTCATCCATAGATTTAGCTAAATCTTTTTTCACAGATTTTGATTTTAATTCCAAAATATCTTCAATGCGATCAATATTCATTTCTAAATTATAACATCATTAATGATTGAAGCTTTGAAACAGGGATATCTTAAATTCCTCCCTCGAGGGAGGTGGCCGGCTTGTGCGGACGGAGGGTGTTGGGTTATGATGCATTCATGATAAAAGTATTTGGACATATTTCACCAGACACCGACGCTACAGGCTCAGCGATACTGTGGGCGTGGTACCTGAACACCCATACAGCGAACGAGGCTACAGCATACGTGCTGGGAAGCCTGAACAGAGAAACCCAGTTCGTCCTACGACACTGGAACATACCCGAGCCACAGCTTCTCGAGTCTATAAGCTCGGACGATACCGTATCTATCGTAGACACCAACAACCCACAGGAACTGTTCCACAACATCTGCGATGCCAACATCATCCAGATAGTCGATCATCACCGACTCACAGGAGGACTATCGACCAAAGGCCCTATAGAGATCCATCTCAAGCCATATGCATCCACTGCATCTGTGATCTGGAGCATGATGAATATCGGTATTGATACATTACCGAACGATATGGCTGGACTACTGCTGTCATGTATACTATCAGACACTCTCGAGTTCCGTTCCCCTACTACCACTCCACACGACAAAGACCTCGCAGAGAAGCTCGCAGAGAAGCTCGGTATAGAAATAAGTTCATACGCCAACGATATGTTCCGAGCCAAGTCTGACCTGTCTGACTTTACCGATATAGACCTGATACACATAGATAGCAAGAAATCCGAGCTCGGTGACAAGAATATCCGCATATCTGTAGTAGAGACAACTGACCCAGCATCGATACTCGCGAGGAAGGTCAACATAGTAGCAGCTATCCAGTCCGTGATAAGCAAAGAGAAAGACATAGACGATATTTTATTCTTTGTAATTGATATATTCAGAGAAGAAGCAACCGTCCTAACCTACAACGAATTTACTAGAAATATCATCAATGCATCGTTCGATGTAACTGTATCCGGCGACACTCACGTTCTGCCGGGCATCGTATCGCGCAAGAAACAAATTCTCCCCTCGCTTCAATTACCAAATAATATATAATATAAATATGGACCCAATGAACCAAATGCCATTCCCATCTCAGCTACCCGAGAGAAGTTCTATCGGTGCTACGATCTCGACTATTATTATAGTTATCATTATTGTTGCTGGTGGAGTTTATTTCTGGAAACAAGAAGTAGCAAATAGTCGCATGGACGAAATGAAAGTTCCTGAAATTCCTACAGAAGCCACCACTACCGAGACTATATATTCTACAACTACAGAGGCTACCACCACCGAAGCAACTTCTACTACAGACATTACAACTGCAACCAGCACAGAATAATAAATAAAAAGGATGATTATCATCCCGGGAAGGGCTTGACCTCACCCCACTGTTTGGCAACATAAATTACTGAATACATTTCTCCGATAAACTGTAGATTGCATTTTCCTGGTATTCTCGGAAAAAGACCTTCCCAGAAATCCTTGATACCTTGATCAGTATTTAACTTTAGGCCCTTACTTCTGATTCGTTCCAAGTCATCCTTATGATGCAAGAGAGCACCTCCTCCCTGCTCATGGTTTATTTGCTCCATGTGCTCCCAGCCTTTCTCTGTCAAATCTAGGAGAAAGAGAATTCCATTATGCGGCAAAATGCTAATGAGGTTTACTGCAGCTTGAAATGGATCCTCGAATTCGTGAAAAGCCTTGAAGCAAGTCACTGCTGTGACTTTGTTTTGAAACTTTGACAGGAAATCTCTGCTGCAAACATCTATTATTTGAAATTTCGCATTTGAAGGAAGCTCGACCAGTAGAAAGTCCTCGACATCAGCAAAAATTACTTCTGAAGCGCCGAATTCTTGGGCCACTTCTAGGGCGATAATTCCTTCGCCGGTCCCTACATCGAGCAGTCTACCGTCTTTATGATGTAGGTGCTTGGCCACAAATTGCACAGCTGGTTTTATGGACTGATAGATCCCCAAAATCGCTTGTCTGCGTGATCGCATGTATTCCGAAAGTGCTTGATGTTTCATACTTATTTTCTTTTTTGATATTAACATTAAATTTAAACTTTATCAAATTCACGGCTTGACTTATCTATCCACCTGTGTAATATAAGCAGCTTGACATACAAGTCACAAACAAACAAAAGAATAATCACACCCGCAATTCCTGCGCATTCTTTTGTGACTGCTGGACTTGTAAACCACCCCATTGGGCGCTGGTATCGAATATTTAAGACTCATTAAATGTTTTCACACCGCGCTCAGTAGAGCGCGGTTTTAGTTCTTTATAGTTCTTTATAGTTCTTTCAACAAACAACGCACATTACAATCAAATATGGAAACAGAAACTCGCAAAGCTCCTGAATCAATTAAAGATAACTTCAAATCATTTGTAGATTTACTTTTGGTACTAAAATGGGTTCGTGAAAAAATAGTCACCCATGAAAGCCTGGTATGGATCAAGAAAATGTTTGGTTTACTAATACTAATTATCGCTATCCAAGCAATCATGCCATGGGTTATCGGATTTAGTTTAAATGGCTTAGGCCCCTTCCATTAATTACTAGCAACACCAACCCTCTGCGGTCTAATCGTATAGTTCCATTCGGGATGGAACTCATCTCTTTGAATATTTAGCCGACTCATTTCTTCATCTGATACCTTGGTACCTGTTGGGTAGA
>JANNXY010000004.1:0-3120 GCA_031409775.1 bacterium
TCGAGAGCTGTTACCTCCTTTTTGATAATTGATAATACGATTTGAGCTTTCAAATCGCTTCCAAACTTTCTTTTGGTTTTCATACAATTAGTATACCTGATTCTCTAGGGGAGGAGTCTCATAGGGTGGGGTCAGACCACATAGAGATTTCCATCTCTCCCAATTGTCAGATGAATCTTTGTAAAAGGCTCTAGATCGAAGCTCCAACGCTCCGATGGCTTCTGGGTTATGAAGACAATTATTCTAGCCTTACCACAACATACCCCGTTTACCCATTGCCGATGGCCGTTATTGTAAACCCAAATATCTCCGAAATCTGTCGCTCCTCTTTGATTGTTATAGCGAATCATTGAAAGTGCCTCATTTACAAGATACTTTGGTTCCTCGTGATTTCCAGCAAATATGTGACATCCGCTGTTATAAACAAGGCATCTATCGATATAACCGACAGAGCTTCGAAGCTCAGACAGCTCCTCCTCTGTTCCATTTACAGTTATTTTTCGAAGCCACCAATTTCTAGTTTTTCCTTTTACATTTGGTAATTCTTCCAACTGCAACGGTACTGCTTCTCTAATTATTTCCAATTTCACTATTTTGTCCTTTCTTTGTACTGCATTATGTCGGGCTGCGGAATGCTTCCCGTTCTTTTTATATTAAAGCATACTTATATTAAATAATCAACTAATTATTTATCTTACTACTGTAATATTGCAATCCACGTCAATCCGTGTTTTAATAGACAGCTATGACAAAAGAAATCCGAAACATCGCAATTATCGCCCACGTGGACCATGGCAAGACCACGCTAACAGACGCGCTCATGAAGCAGACTGGCATGGTAGACCAGAACGCTACTTCGTCTATGGACTCCAATGCACTGGAGCTCGAGCGCGGTATTACTATCTATGCCAAGAACGCCTCGCTCACATACAAGGGCACCAAGATCAACATCGTAGACACCCCTGGCCACGCAGACTTCGGTAGCGAGGTTGAGCGCGTGCTGCGGTCTATCGACTCTGTACTACTCATCGTGGACGCTCAGGAAGGCCCGATGCCACAGACAAGGTTTGTACTAAAGAAGTCTCTAGAACTAGGATTGAAGCCAATAGTGGTGCTCAACAAAATCGACAAGCCAGCCGCCAACCCTACCCGTGTTCACGACGAGATCCTCGAGCTATTTATCGACCTCGGTGCCAACGACGAGCAGCTGAACTTCCCTATGCTTTATGCTATCGGTCGTCAGGGAATTGCAAAGAAAAACATGACTGATGAATCTGTAAACCTCGACCCACTACTCGACCTTATCCTCGAGCATGTGCCAGTAGCGAACAAAGCAGGTTCAGCTGAGAAGCCTCTTCTAGCCCAGCCATTTAACCTCGCTTATGACAACTTCCTCGGACGTATGGCCGTAGCCCGCGTATACGAAGGTGTAATAAAAGACGGTGCGACAGTTACTGTAAAGAAACCAACAGGCGAAGTAAAGACTGGCCGTCTAACCAAGCTCTACACATTCCAAGGCATGGGTCGCAACGAAGCCAAGGAAGCCTATGCAGGAGATATCGTGATGATCGCCGGTATTTCTGACATCTACATCGGTGACACAATCTGCGAAACCCCTGACCAGGAAGCTCTACCTGCTATCCATGTAGACGAACCGACCATCGCTCTGGATTTCCTCGTTAACTCATCCCCATTTGCTGGACGCGAAGGAAAATTCGTTACTACCCGCCAGATCCGCGATCGTCTAGAAAAGGAACTAGAAATCAACATCGGCCTCAAGGTTGATTTCTCTGGTGGTGATTCATTCAAGGTCTATGGCCGAGGCGAGCTGCACGTAGCGATACTCATGGAGAACATGCGCCGCGAGGGATTCGAAATCCAGGTATCCCAGCCCAAGGTAATATTCCGCGAAGAAGCTGGCCGCAAGACCGAGCCTTATGAGGAAGTAACTGTCGACATCCCAGCAGAATTCCAAGGCGCGGTGATAGAGAAACTGGGCAAGCGTAAAGGCGTGATGACCGATCTGAAGCAAGACGGTAACATGGCACGACTCATGTTCGATATCCCTACTCGTGGACTCCTCGGCTACAAGAACCAATTTACAATAGATACCAAAGGTGAAGGTATCATCTGCTCGCGATTTACAGAATTCAAGGAATACGCAGGTGTAATTGAAAAGAAAGAATCAGGATCCATGGTATCGATGGAAGCCGGCAAGACTCTGGCATTCGCGCTCGACAACCTCCAGCAGCGCGGAGTCCTATACGTAGGACCAGGTGTAGAAGTCTATGTGGGCCAGGTAATTGGCAATACCGCCAAGGGCGATGACCTCGACGTCAATCCTACCAAAGGCAAAGAGCTTACCAACATGCGTTCCAAAGGCTCCGATGGTACCACCTACCTCACTCCTCCTCAGGAAATCGATATCGAGAAAGGACTGGAATTAATGCAAGAAGACGAATACCTCGAAATCACTCCTACATCGGTTCGTCTCCGCAAGAAAGGTTTGACTAAAACTGATCGAGATAGGATAGCGAGGAAGGAGAAAGGGTTGGAATAAATATTAGTTTTTCCTTAAATCTTTTACCTCCTTAAAAATCATAAAGGAAAATGTTCTATCAGTTGGTACTCTATATGCACCTTCTGCTTTCATCAAATATGCTGAGATTGCAGTCATTTCCCAACCATCAACCTCATTGGCTTGCAATTTAGATTTCGTAAGAGATTCTATTTTGTGTTTTTCTCCATATTCTTTTACTTTAAGAATTTTCGTTTTTATCTTTTCCTCTAGATGCGGATTAGCCCATGACCATAACCATGTATTACTCATTCTGGAAATTGTTCCAACTTCTTCGGCAACTTAAACTTAAGTTTTAATATATTTCTCTGTATTTCTGTTACAATTTCTAGATGAAAAAAAGAAACAAAAGCGTTTAACCAAAATTGATCGAGATGAGATTCATTTGTTAAGAAGGAAAGGGTGGTCTGACCCCACCCTATGAGACTCCTCCCCTAGAGAATCAGGTATACTAATTGTATGAAAACCAAAAGAAAGTTTGGAAGCGATTTGAAAGCTCAAATCGTATTATCAATTATCAAAAAGGAGGTAACAGCTCTCGA
>JANNXY010000005.1:0-45173 GCA_031409775.1 bacterium
TCGAGAGCTGTTACCTCCTTTTTGATAATTGATAATACGATTTGAGCTTTCAAATCGCTTCCAAACTTTCTTTTGGTTTTCATACAATTAGTATACCTGATTCTCTAGGGGAGGAGTCTCATAGGGTGGGGTCAGACCACACAAAATGACTATATCTAGACGATCCTGGTAACAGAGAAGTAACCCAAAATCATGAAAGTCCCAATCATACCAACGATCAAATGTCACAAGGGTTTTGTCTTGAAAGATCAATTCACCCTCCTCTAAACCCTTGATATCGTGATGGTTAGAGTTTGTCCTACTTGTTCTGTCTGGCAACGGATCCCCTTCATTCCAAAGCTTCACTGTTCCGTCCTTGTAACAAGCAACGCCCGCATAATACTTCTCGGTCACAGATTTATTTCGCAAAGTGACAATTTGACCAATTTCTTTTCCTGTTAAACCGTTTGCTGGCAAGATTAAATTTTCCATATTCTACTGCAATATAAACACAATTAGGTTAAATAGTCAAAAGTTTCTGGATATACAGATTTTTAAGTATAATATCTCTACTTATGACCCCATTTGCCCATCTCCATACACATTCTCATTATAGCCTACTCAATGCCCTGCCCAAGATCCCCGAGCTTGTAAAGAAAGCCAAGGAATCCGGCATGACTGCTCTCGCGCTCACAGACGACGGCAACATGTACGGCACGATAGAATTCTACAAAGAATGCGAGAAAGCCGGCCTGAAGCCTATTATCGGAGTAGACTTCTACCTGGCTCCGAGGACTAGGAATGACAAAGAGAGCCGGATAGACGCCAAGCGAATCAGGCTTGTGCTTCTCGCGAAGAACCTCCCGGGTTACAAGAACTTACTCAAGCTCGTTACAGCGTCATATTTAGAAGGATTCTATTACAAACCCCGCATTGACAAGGAACTGATCGAGAAATATTCCGAAGGGTTGATCTGTATCGTACCTTCATTCTCTGGCAATGTCGCCCAAGCGCTAAAGATGAGCGACAAACAAAAGGCCCTCGAGCATATCGCATTCTACAAGAAGCATTTCCCCGACCTGTACCTAGAGATCACCCACCACCCCGACATAGACAACCACGAAGAAGTCATGAGGCAGCTAGTATCTATTGCAAAAGAAACGGAAACAAAGATAGTAGCCGCACACGATGTCTACTATATAAACCCTGATGACAAGCGTGCTGTGACTACGCTACGCTCTGTTCAGAAGAGTTTTGGCACCAGTATCGCTGACGACGATAATGGTGATTTCTCATTTATCGGTACAGAGGAGGCCAATGAGCTGTTCAAATACGAGCCAGAAGCGCTCGCCAATGCCGCCAAGATTGTCGGCATGATCGACTGCAAGCTCCCGCTCGGCAAATGGATGTTCCCCCATATCGAGATCACAAGTGGTCTGGGTCCGGACGATGAGCTCCGCAGGATCGTGTACGAAGGATTTGCGAGAAGGAACCTAGAGAAGTCCGAATCAGTAATAGCTCGTGTAGACTATGAGCTCTCCGTCATAGCGACCAAAGGCTATTCACCCTATTTCCTAGTAGTAGCAGACCTACTGCGTTATGCACATGAGCACGGGATACTGACCAACATCCGCGGATCGGTATCTGGATCTATCGTCACATACCTCGCCGGCATAACGAACATCGACCCAATCGAATACGAGATCCCATTCGAGAGGTTCCTCAACCCCGACAGGCCAAGTGCGCCGGACATCGACATGGACTTCGCCGACGATAGGCGCGACGAGATGGTGGAATATACCAAGCAGAAATACGGTGCAGACAAGGTCGCCCAGATAGGTACGTTCGGTACGATGGCAGCACGCGGGTCAGTCCGGGACATAACCCGTGCGCTCGGCTACCCAGTCGCTGTAGGAGACAGAATCGCCAAGATGATACCTATGGGCTCCCAGGGATTCCCCATGACTCTAGAGAGAGCGCCCGAAGAAAATCCCGAATTAAAAACAGCAATAGAGAAAGAGGAGGACACCGCGAGAATCATAGAAATGGCTAAGAAAATCGAAGGTTCCGCGAGACATATCTCGGTGCATGCAGCAGGTGTGGTGATATCCCCTGTCCCGCTCACAGATGTGGTGCCGCTGCAATACGATACCAAAGGTGAGAACAAAATCATCACACAGTATGATATGTATAGCGTAGATGAAGATAATGCAGGACTCCTGAAGTTTGACTTCTTGGGACTAAAGAACCTATCAATAATTTCTGATACCATAGGTTTGGTCAAGAAAATTAAAAACGTAGAAGTAGACTACGACAATATACCTATAGATGACAAGAAGACGTTCGAAATGCTCGCCCGTGGCGAGACAGCTGATACTTTCCAACTAAACGGTGGTGGTATGACCAAGTTTCTAGTCGACCTCAAGCCTACATCGATCCACGATATCAATGCGATGGTGGCTCTGTATCGTCCGGGACCTATCCAATTTATCCCTGACTATATCGCCCGCAAACATAACCCCAGCCTCATCACCTATCTCGATCCAGCGCTCGAAGAAATATTACGCAAGACCTATGGGATCCTCGTCTACCAGGACGACCTGCTCATGATGGCCAACAAACTCGCAGGATACTCGTGGGGCGAAGTAGACAAATTCCGCAAAGCCGTGGGCAAGAAAATCCCGGAGGAAATGCAGAAACAAAAGGAGAAGTTCATTGCAGGCTGCGTCGAGCATTCCCACTGGCTACGCGGCAAAGCCGAAGAGCTATGGACCTGGATCGAACCGTTTGCTGCATATGGGTTCAACAAAGCTCACTCGGTGTCATACGGCCGTATCGCCTATATCACAGCGTACCTCAAGGCCAACTTCCCCGGCGAATACATGGCCAGCGTGATGACTCATGATTCGGGTGATATAGAAAAGGTTGCCGCTTCGATCCAAGAATGTAAAAGAATGAAGACTCCCGTTCTCCCTCCAGATATCAATGAAAGCTTCCGGGAATTCACATTGGTTACGAGCACTGATGGCGACCGTATCAGGTTCGGACTTGGGTCAATAAAGAACTTCGGTGAAGGTATCGCTGACATTATCATTATCGACAGAACAGAGAATGGGAAATTCGCTAATCTCGAAGAATTTCTACGGAGAATTCAAAGTAGAAATCTTAACAAAAAGTCGCTCGAAGCATTAATTAAAACTGGGGCATTTGATAGCTTCGGCCATGATCGTGCTGTACTTCTGCACAATCTAGAATCGCTTATTTCATTTAACAAAGAATCATCCTCCCCTGCACTCCAGAGCAATTCCCTTTTCGAAGAAATGGATATCGACACTTCCAAACTCAAGCTCGAACCTACCGAACACTCTACGCTCGACCAGAGACTACTGTGGGAGAAGGAGCTCCTCGGTCTCTACATCACCGGGCATCCGCTAGAGAAATTCAGGTCCAGACTCGAACAGAGTATAAGTATAAACCAAGTAAAAGAAGACCTCCCCGAAGGCAATCTGGGTGTGATAAGTGGTATTGTAGAAGAGGTCAAAGAAATACTAACCAAGAAGGGAGACAAAATGGCATTTATAAAGCTCGCTGACTTCGTATCAACCATCGAAGTCGTCGCATTCCCCAAGATCTACGAAGAGTACAAGAAATTCCTCGTCCCAGACGCCTGCATCAGCATCAAAGGCAAAATGTCCAAAAGAAATGATCAGGCGTCAATCATTGCAGATGCAGTCAAAGCGTTGTAATATGTCCTCATGAACAACAAAGAATTCCTGTCCCACAAGCGCCATACATTGGCACATTTACTAGCTGCAGCCGTACTAGAAATTTATCCGGATGCGCAAAATACTATTGGACCAGCGATAGATAATGGGTTTTATTATGATTTTGACTTTGGCACGCCGAAGCCGGGCGAAGGCGGCCTCTCTGAATCCGATCTGAAAGAAATCCAAAAGAAAATGAAAAAGCTATCCAACAAATGGACAGAGTTTTCTCACAAAGTTGTAACCGAGGCAGAAGCCAAAGAATATTTCAAAAACAATCCCTACAAGCTCGAGCTTATCGATGAGATAGTGGGCAAAGGTGAGGAAATCACATTCTACACCTGTGGCGACTTCACAGACCTGTGCCGTGGTGGACATTGTGACAATCCAAGCAAAGAAATTGCTGATGGTTCCTGGAAACTCTCCCGCCTTGCCGGCGCCTACTGGCGTGGTGACGAGAAGAACAAAATGCTCACCCGCATCTACGGCTTGGCATTTGACACCAAGGAAGAGATGGAAAATTACGAGGAGCAAATTATAGAAGCCGAAAAAAGAGACCATAGGAAGCTTGGTCGTGAGCTTGGGATATTTTCCTTTGACGATTCAGTTGGTCCTGGACTGCCACTATGGCTTCCAAATGGAGGAGCTATCATCGAAGAGTTAGAAAAGCTAGCCAAGGAAACAGAGTTCGAGATGGAATATGAAAGAGTAAAAACTCCCCATCTAGCCAAGGACTCCCTCTATCTAACGTCTGGTCATTTGCCATATTACGAGGACTCAATGTACCCACCGATGGAGTACGAGGGTGGCAAATATTATCTCAAGGCCATGAATTGTCCCCACCATCACAAGATTTTCTCTAGTGAACCCAAGAGCTACAAAGACCTACCTCTACGCCTCGCTGAATACGGTACATGTTACAGGCATGAGAAATCGGGAGAATTGTTCGGACTAATGAGAGTGCGCTCTATGCAAATGAACGATGCACATATCTACTGCACCGAAGAGCAGTTCGCAGATGAATTCAAAAAAGTAATTGATATGTATCTCTATTACTTCAAGATTTTCGGGGTAGATAAATATGTTATGCGCCTTTCTAAACATTCCAAGGAAAATTTAGGCAAGAAATACATAAATGAGCCCGAGCTATGGGTAAAGACCGAGGAAATGGTCAGGAATTGCCTAGTAGATGCAGGGGTTCCATTTGTGGAAGCTGAGAACGAAGGTGCATTCTACGGGCCCAAAATCGATGTACAAATCTGGAGTGCTATCGGTCGTGAGTTCACCCTCGCCACCAACCAAGTCGACTTCGCAGTACCCGCGAGATTCGGACTAACATATACTGACAGAGACGGTACAAAGAAAACCCCTCTATGCATTCACCGCGCACCACTTTCTACTCACGAGAGATTTATCGGCTTTCTTATCGAACATTACGGTGGCAACTTCCCCTTTTGGCTTGCACCCGAACAAGTCCACGTCATCGGCGTGCGCGAAGAGCACAATGAAAAGGTAAGGGAGGTTCACAAACTTCTCCGTAAGTCCGGCATCCGAGCCAAAACTGATTTAACCAATGAAGGTTTCGGTAAAAAGGTTCGTAAAGCCAAAGATCGAAAGATTCCATTTACGATAATAATCGGTGATAAAGATATTGAGGTTAATAAGGTTACTCTCGAATCTCGAGATCATGGTCAGATCGGCCAGCTAACTATCGAAGAAGTTCTAGGGAAACTAAATTTGGAAATTAAGGAAAGGAAGTAAGAAATTTCACTCCAATCACTCAAATCACCACCTCGGCCTCCGGCCACTCCTCCTAGGATAAGGAGGAGAAATGCGTGAGCTTCCCCGCCTTATCCTAGGCGGGGTGATTTGGCTTTGCAAATCGGGGCGGTAATTTAATAGGATTGAGGAAATAAAAAAGTTAGAATCATTTCTCTATGACGAGAAATCTTCAACGTAAATACTGAGACCAACCTTCTTCTGGCTCGCCGAAATGGCGCCCCTACTATTTTGAACTCTTTTTGGGCATCCGGGTGCTGACATCCGAATCGCAAAACTTCTATGGGAGTTGCAAGTCTCATTCCTACCCTTTTGTATTGCATTTCATGAAAGAAAAGGTTCGGAGTGAGTAATCTTCAATGAGCGTAATCATAATTCTGTGAGAATATTAGCACAAAACAAAAACCCCGCAGAGTTGCGGTTTTTTGTTGTTTTATTATTTGAGTTTTAATTAAGCTTTATTTGCTAAGTTCTCCTGCTTGAATCTATCTAGGGATGACTTCCTGTCGGACTTGGCTTTGCGGGTTACTATGTAGTATGCACCTCCTATAGAAGCGAGTGCAAGCATAGTGATGAATCCGATGAGTTTAGCATTCTCTGTTGCTCCAGTATATGGGACCTGGGATAGATATACAGATGACAGAGTAGGTGTAAATGTAGGATAGTTAGGAGTAGTAGTGACGTGGCTTACGACTACATCAGTTTCATCATCGTTATCATCATTGTCTCTCACCACACGAACTGTACATGTATCTGTCTCGGTATGACCACGGTATTCTGCAGTGACTTTGGCAGTATATGTACCATCGTTGCTGTAGCGCTCGGTGACTTCTTCGTCGTCTCCGTCTGCATCGCGTGACCATTCGAAGTCAACATCGTCTTCGTCAACACCACTAGTTCTAGCAGTCCATGTGACCTTCTCGTCTTCTTCGGCCCTGGATGGGTCTGCTTCACATCTGACAGTCCAGTCATCATCATCATCGTTATCATCATTGTCGTCGTTATCGACATTTACGTTACCACAGTCTACGCTCTTTGACTTGTTACCAGATCGGATAATAACCGATCCATATTTGTTGCCTTCGGAACTATAGTCTACAGTAACGCTTCGTCCAGTACGCCCATCTAGAGGTGAAGATCCAGACCATTCATAAGTATATGATCCTGTACCACCAGATGCGTCAGCTCTCCATGTAACACTGTCGCCTTCTTCTACACTTCTATCACTAACAGTACAATATACTATAATGTCGAGGTTGTTTGGAGTTGGTTTAGTGTCTTCGTATACATTGATAGTTCCGCAGCTTACAGTCTTGGACTCGGATCCAGAATACACAGTAACTGACGCCCATCTAGACCCTGTACCTACATACGGCTTGGTAACACTAGGGCCATTGCCTACTACACCTCCGTTTCCTGACCATGAGTACGTATAATTGCCACTCCCGCCATTAGGAACTGCAAACCATGTAGCAGAGCTTCCAACCTTGATAGAGATCGCAGATGGGTAACAATACACAGTGAGCGCCGCTTTGGCCACATTGTTGTTGATATTGGTATTTATGTTTGTATTAATATTTGTGTTGGTGTTGGTATTGGAGTTGGTGCTACCAGAGTTACAGCTATAACAATCATCGTTATCGTATCCATAGCTATAGTCGTCATAGTAACAGTCGTAACAATCATCACGATCATCATACCAATCATCGTTATAATCACAACAATCGTCATTATAATCACCATCGTCGTGTCCACCGTCGTCATAATACCAGTCACTCTGACTGAACTGAGCATTTACAGGAGCTGGGGCAAATCCAACTACGAACAGGATTGCCAAGAAGGCTGCTGCAACTGCTATTACTTTGGAAATTTCTGATTTCATAATTGTTTTGATTAATTTATATATTTCTTTACTATTATACACTATCTGGACCAATAGTCAATACTCTACTCCCTGTAGGCGAAATAGGCCTTCAATACATGCCTTTCTTGCTTCTGACCGAAAGTGTTGCATGTAGAAAGCGTAATCATATTACTGTTTGTATTGAACTCTACCAACTCTTCGCTCTGGTCCACTAGCTCGACCTCACCCGCCTTGTAAACATATGTATAGCCATCGTCCCCAGTTACATATACCAAGTCACCAGGCTTTACGTTCTTTAGATTATTAAATGCTTTGAATGCCTGGTTCTTTACTACAGAGAGCCCTGTACTATGTCCGAACACGAGTGCATTACCGCCATTTAGTCCACCTGATCCTGGGTAATATACTGCCCCTGCAAGCAGTGCATTGTCAAGCACACTGATCTCTATGCTAGGTGGAACAGATACTACTGTATCGATTCCTATAGATGCTATAGATATTCGCTTTGGCTTGACCTGGGTCAACGGAGCAGGTGCTATATCACTAGTTGGAGCATCCACCACTGGGATAGTGATAGGCTCATCTACCACAGTAGCAGGTGCGAATTCTCGTGGAACAAGGTTAAATATATACACAATAGAAATAAGTCCCAAGAAAATGCTCGGTGCGATAGTAAAAAACATATTTCTATACTTGTTTTTGTTGAAAACTTTCATATATATATATTAGCATAATATTAAGATAAAGTCAAATACAGTAGTTGACAGCAATCCAATAACCTGATATTATGCTCCCCATGGAAAACAACACAGATAATAGAAGCTTCTTTGCAACAGTATTGCTACGCATAGCATATATTGTCGGAATTCTTCTCGCAATACTCATATTATCTATCGGCATTTCTAAATACGTGCCTACTTTCTTCTCTTATATTAGCAACTCGTTTTCATCTATCTCTGATATATGGAAGCCTCGTGAGGGTCTGGTCATATCGAGCAGTAGCGACAGTATAAAGTCCGGTGAATCCATCAGGCTCATCTGGAGTGACGAGGTAGATTCTACTGGTGCATCTATTGCATTTACTTGTGCAGACGATCTCACCGTCATGTATGTAGGTGCAAATGGTAGTAAGTTCCCTATCGAATGTGGCAAGGAATTCAAACTCGGTGCCGATGTTCATTCTGCAAGCTTCGTACTGACTGTGGAAACTACCAACGGTTTCGCTGACGCAGAGTTCAGTATAGTAGAAACATATAGCGACCAGACTTCCAAGCGAGGTTCCAAGACGATAACCGTAACAAGCTCTGTTGCCACAGCACCGGTAGTATCCACAACCACCACCCCTACTCTTGTAGAAGAAAAGCTTGTGGTTAAACCTATAGTAGCCAAGCCTTCTAAGCCTGCGACTCAGTACGTGGCCCCTGTCTATACTCCTGTATACTACGGTCCAGCTGACCTAGCAGTGATAAGCGTAAAGCCAGGATACGTAAATTCATTTGGCCAATTCGTACAGAGCACTACTGTTAGATCGTCACAGGTATCTGCGGTTCAGATCACCGTCGGCAACAGTGGTGGGACTCCAACTGGGTACTGGAAGCTCAGTGCAACGCTACCATCCGGCAATGGGGAATTTAACTCTCTACCACTCGCTCCCCTAGGACCAGGTGCATCGGGTGTATTTACCCTACAGATGGGACAGATCGCGCAGACTGGAAACTACTCTATCGTAGTACGAGCTGATTCTAACAACGTCGTGTCAGAGTTCAACGAGAAGAACAACGATAGCCATGCAATGATAAATGTGACCGGAGGCTCATCTGCCATGACAGGCAAGGCTGACCTATCAGTGAGGATCGCAAGCATAGACGTACTCAGTAACGATCGTGCAGAGGTAAAATTTGAAATAAAAAACACAGGTGGCAAATCCGCCAACAATTGGGGATTTCAAGCCAACCTACCAACTGATGATAATGACAACTACAAATCTGAATCCACATATGATCTAGCACCAGGCGCGACTACGGTGTTTACACTCAAATTCAATAATGTGAAAGATGGTGACGACATAGAGATCGAGGTAGACCCAACTGACAAGATCGACGAAAGCAATGAGAGTAACAACTCTGATTCAGAGGAGGTGAGATAATTATATATCAAGCTTAGCCATCTTGGCATTGCTCTGGATAAACGACTTGCGGGATGGGACGTCGGTGCCCATAAGCATGTCGAATACTTTGTTGGCTTCGGCGGCATCGTCAACGCGAACCTGCTTCATGATACGTCGTGCTGGATCCATAGTAGTTTCCCATAGCTCGTCTGCGTTCATTTCTCCCAATCCTTTGTAACGCTGTACATGGATCTTGGTTGATTTGGTTGATTCTTCTTCTGGTGAATCATCGGACTCTCCTGCTACATCTAGATTGATGCCGTTTTTAGACATAAAAACATTCTTTTCTTCTTCGGAATACAGGTAAGTTAGCTCCTTGCCTTTTTTAATTTTGTAAAGCGGAGACTGAGCGATGTAGATATATCCACCTTCGATAAGCGATGGGAAATAGCGGAAAAACAGAGTAAGTATAAGTGTACGAATATGCGCTCCATCCACGTCCGCATCTGTAGCTATTATTATCTTGTGATATCTGAGCTTGCCGATGTCGAACGTATCACCTATCGCTGTACCGAGTGCGATAACCAGGTTCTTTACTTGTTCTGATCCTAGCATCTTGTCTAGTCGAGCACGTTCTACATTGAGAATCTTGCCTCGTAGGGGTAGGATGGCTTGGGTGCGTCTGTCACGGCCAGTCTTGGCTGTTCCACCCGCAGAGTCTCCCTCTACGATAAACAACTCTGACTCTTCGGCAGACTTGCTCTGACAGTCTGCGAGCTTGCCCGGCAATGTCATACCTTCGAGTGCGCCTTTGCGTAGAAATGAGTCCTTGGCTGCTTTGGCGGCTTTGCGGGAGCGCAAAGCAAGTATCGACTTGTTGATGATTGCCCTGGCATCGTCTGGGTGCTCTTCCATATATGCGCCGAAAGCTTCACCGAACACACTCGCTACAGCAGACTGTGCCTCGGTAGAGCCGAGTTTAGCCTTGGTCTGGCCTTCGAACTGGATCTCGCGGAGCTTTACGGATACCACCGCAGTTAGTCCCTCGATCACGTCTTCTCCGGTAAAGTTGTCATCACCTTCCTTGATCATTCCTGCCTTGCGAGCGTATGTGTTGATAGTACGAGTGAGAGCAGTCTTGAATCCAGTGATGTGGGTTCCACCCTCTGGAGTGTTGATGTTGTTGGCGAATCCTACGATACGTGAAGATATGTCATCTACGTATTGGAGCGACACCTCGACAGACTCTACACCCTCTGCTTTCTTCTCTACATAGAATACATTGTTGTGAATAGGCTTCTGTGAAGAGTTGTAGAAAATGACGAGAGACTTGAGCCCTCCTTCGAAATAAAACGTCTTGGATGGAGCTTCGAGCTCGGTATCAGCAAAGAAATATGCATCTTCACGAAGCTCGTCGATCAAGTCGTCTTTGGCTTCGCGTGCATCTATCACGGTGATCTTTAATCCCTTTACCAGATATGCCTGGTTGCGAGTATGGTTGACGATCCAGTTGTAGTCAAATACTACACCTTCTTTAAATATTTCTGCATCTGGTTTAAATGTAACAACTGTTCCGTGGTATTTGGTTTTGCCAATGTTTTTTACTTTACTCTTTGGCTTGCCTATCACGTACTCCTGCATATGTTTGCCACCGTCCTGGTGAACCTCGACTTTGGTATGGATAGAAAGAGCGTTTACCACTGACGCACCTACTCCATGGAGACCACCAGAAACAGTGTAGCCTCCATCGCCGAATTTGCCTCCGGCATGAAGTACGGTCATAACGGTTTCGAGTGCAGAGACTTTAGTCTTTGGATGTATTCCTATCGGGATTCCGCGACCATCGTCAACTATGCGAACATAGCCTCCAGGAAGCAATGCGATCTCGATTCGCGAACAGCGGCCATTCATCGCTTCGTCGCGGGAGTTGTCAAATATTTCTCGAACCAGTGTATGGAGACCATCATAACCTGTAGTACCTATGTACATCCCCGGACGGCGTCGTACGGCTTCTAGGCCTTCTAGGACTGTGATGGACGATGCGTCGTAGGTGTCTTTGTCGCGCTTTTTAATAGGTTCCTTTTTGGTGCTTTCTTTGGCCATCATATTTACGTAAATTTAGTGGACTTATTATAGCAAAACTTAGGAGTTTAAAGTACTTGACATGCTGGTATTTATAAGTAATATTCAAGCAATGAAAGCTCCTTCAGCACTAGAAACCGCTCGTACAATTATTTCAAACCACCATTCGATCAGAGATGGAGTAATCCAGGACATAATTAGATCTGCAAAAAATGAATCCTCTAATCTCAACATTCTACCAAAATCAATGAGGGCTGCGTTGTTGAGGGAATTCAAGGAAAAAATTGTATCGCTATGGCCTGATTAGTATAATTCAGCTTACTAATCTTTTTATTTAACTCAACCACCCCGATTTGCAAAGCCAAATCTCCCCTCCTTAGCCAAGGCGGGGATTCATGCACTAAATCTCCTCCTAAACTTAGGAGGAGTGGCCAGTCGGCGAGACGAGGTGGTTGAGTTATTTATTTAGAAATATTGCAAATTTCCTCCAGTGTTTCCTAAATGTTTCTAGATCTACGAATCGATTCGCACCAGAATCATCCCTAGCTTCTGGTTCGTGGTAATAAAACCCAGCTTCGTCGTACCCGACCAATACTACCTGATGAGGTCTATGCTTGTCAGTAAAACTCGCTGAGCAAGAGATAATAACAGGAACCCCATTCTCCAAAGTCTTTTTAATTTTTTTTATTCCTTTTGTGACGAGTTCTTCTTCGAAGTCACTTTTCTCAAAGGATTTTTTGCGTATATTGATTTTAATACTTCTAAACTCCTCGTCATAGGCCAGGAATCCATGATTATGTGCTATACGTATTAATCCTGCATGTGCCCACCCAATCCCTTCGATATAGCCACCGACAATAGTCGTACCTTCTAAAATCAAATCATCTATCGAAAATTTAAAATCACCATCCGACAAATATTGTAGGACCATCTTGAGACATGTTGGCGCACAGGCTCGATCTTGCCACCCATCAAGTGTCACTTTATTAAATTGAGAATAAAATGGGACTAATAGCTTGACTGATTTATTATGATTAGCTATACTATTAACATATTTGGGATTTACCCACGACCCCGCCTCCAAAAGAGGCGGGGGAAATTTTTTATTATTTAGAAAATAGAGATTAAAAAAATCTAAAGAAACTTTCTCTCGATCATGTTTTGATAGCTCTCCCATTTTAGTATGCATTCTCTTGCTACTAAAGACTCTGACCTGACTAAGAATAATATTAATTTTTTTATTTCCGAAATCTATTATTGAATACCAAGTTCCTTCTTTAATCTTAGTGCTCATAGGTATACCGAGAAATCCTTCGTTACTAAGTTTCCTGTAGATCAAAACCGGTCGAGAAAAATCAGCACTCTTTCCACTAATTTCAACACCAATATTCTCTCCAACAGAAACCCACCATACTTCACCTTCCCGAAATTGAGGGTAGATTTTCTTGTAAGAATCTATTTTTTCTTTTAGACCAATCCATTCTTTAAATTTTTTAACTATTTTATCCATGTTATAATTATCTTTTGGGATTTTCCCATCGCCTATTTATGGGCATACTTACCTAACTTGCCAACCTTCTTCATTATTCATAATTTCGGTAATTTTATTCATTATCGCATTTACTTCTTCGTCAGTAAGTGTTTTATCCATAGATTGATAAATCATTCGATAACCATATGATGTTTTACCTTCCTTCGTAAATTTATCGAATAGTTGTGGCTCTTTGATAAGCAACTCTCCTGAATTATCTTTTATTATTTCTACAATTTCTTCGGGAGAAGTATTTACTGAGGTCCATAAAGCAATATCACGAACGATAAATGGATAGGCAGAAACCGGTATGAAAATATTGGAGCTTATTGCCATCTCGGTCATCTCACCCACTTCGGCTAGATTCTCTATTTCTTTACCTAGATCGATTTCTTCTACTTCGATCTTTTTCTTTTTGTTTATCTTACCTTTGCAGAGCATCAGCCTCTCACCTTGGGCATCGAATACTTTACCGATTTCAAATATTTTTATCTCATCTAGACCGAGCAAATCAATGTTTTTTAAATTGAATTCCAAACTCTCCTTTATACCATCAGACAGATTCGTCCTCATAAACCCCTTGTCACTTGCCAGAGGGTTTTCTATTTCTATTTCGCCTTTGTCGCGGAAAGCATAGTTATAAACTTCAGTATAACCAACGGCTACCATCTGTGCACGTTTCAGACTGCAATAGTAATACTCTTTGTTCAACTCCAACTTATCAGTTGATACTGGAGGCTTTGCTTCGATATTATTGTATCCGTAAATCCTGCCGATCTCTTCTATCAAATCTTCCTTGATCCTGAGGTCCAACCTCTCGTGTGGTACAGTCACTACCCATCGCTTCTCTCCTACGGTGGCCATCCTGCCGTATCCTACAATCTCAGCGAATCTTTTACTTTCCTTTAACCTTTCTTCCAATACACCCTCTGGATCCGCAGCGTGAATTACTTTACCTTCTCCAATGTATACCCCACAATGACTTACTCCATTTGTAACAATAGTTCCCTTCATGAAATCTTTGGTTTCTGTATCGGGCATATTTATCTGACGTTTGGTTTTAGAGAAAATTACATCTCCAGGAACTAATTCTGACTCATTGATTGGTTTGGAAAAAATAAACTGGTCTACAGTAATTCTTGGTACCTGCACTCCAGATTCTTTGTATAGATAAGAAGTAAGAGATGAGCAGTCAAAAGATTCTGGTGCATCGTAGAGCACGCTCGCACCCCATTTGTATGGCTTGCCCACAAACTCTTTGACTTTGTTCGGGATGAAGTCGTGTGCAGTGACACAAGCATGCTCCCAACCAAATTTATTGATTATTTCTTCGACTTGTTTTGCGCTCAATTCTACACCAAGTTTGCTATTGATTTCTGATAGAGATACACCGACTTTATAAAGCTTCACAGGCTTGGGATAAACATCAACGTAACCATCGACAATACCTCCAGCGATTTCGGTGATTAGTTTGATAAGATCAGACAATCCCTGTATAGCAAGCTCTGGTGTGAGTTCGTTCTCAAACCTCTTCTGAGCATCGGTTACAAGTCCCAAGCCTCGTCCGGTCTTGCGCACAGTTACTGGGTCGAAGTTGGCTGACTCGAGTAATATGTCTGTAGTATTGTTATCTACGAGTGCTTCGGATCCACCTTTGACCCCCGCTATAGCCAAAGTTTTATTATTATTTTCATCTACAATCACCAAGGTACCTTCTTTCAACTCATACTCTTTGCTATCTAAGGCCATAAACTTTTTTGCTGCCTTGAGCTTTTGAATTTTAACTATCGACTTCCCACTATCAACTACTAACTTACTCAGATCAAATACATGAGTCGGCTGGCCAATGCTAAATAAAACATAATTAGTTGCATCGACGATATTGTTAATCGATCTCTGACCTACAGCTTCCAGACTAACCTTGAGCCAGTCTGGACTTGGACCAACTTTCACACCTTTGATAATCGCCCCCGTGTATCTACGACAGAGCCTGGTGTCCTGTATTTCTACATTTAAATTTTCTGAAACCTTGGGTAGTTCAATTTTATTTCTAGGCTTGAGCTTGAACCCGAATGCTACCGCGATGTCAGTGGCGATTCCATAATGCGACAGAGCATAGTGAGCACGATCTGGTAGGATCTTTACGTCTATCACGTCATCGTCTCCATGTTTCTCTATACCTTCAATTTCAAAAGCTGTCATCGTTAATTTCGACGCGATCTCTTCTGCATTCGGCAGAGTTTCCTCTATATAATTTTGTAGCCATTGGCGCGATACTTTCATGTTTTTATATTTGACAATATTACCTTATTTGATATACTTTATCCATCACCACGAAAGGCCCCCCTTGAGATTCATGCTCAAGGGGTTCTTTTCTTGTGTTCTAATTTATTCCTAAGATCGTTCATGAATGCAATATCTTTCTTGGCAAATTTCTTGAGCAAAGCAGAATATTTGCGGATGTTGGGTACAAGCACTGTCTCTAACTTTTTATTATCACCAAGATATTTGATCAGACAATAAAAATCCCCATCTCCGGATGCAATAATTGCTTTATCATAATTATTGTATTCGATCATTGCTTGCAATACTAATTCAGCATCACAATTACCCTTGGTAGTTCCATCTTTGTACTGAAGGGTTGGTTTAAATATACAGATAAACCCAGCTTCCTGAAGAGAAATATATAAATCATTATTACCTTCAATATAACCGATAAATAGGAAAGCTTTGGTTACAGAGTATTTATCTTCCAAATAAACTCTGAATCTAGCAAAGTCTAAAACCCATCCTTGATTTCTAATCGCAAGATTTACATTCTGACTATCTATAAATGCAAAATTATTTTCTTTCTTTAGCATAACTTGAAAACTAAAACTTAGGGATATACCTCAATCAAAGCATTCTTTAGGGCTTGCAAATCAGAGAGGCTAATTACTCCATTATTGTTTAGGTCATATTCTGCAGGATAATTATCATCTCCGGGAATCCTTCCCGCATAACTTGCTATGCCTTTATATATTTTGCTTACTCTTTCTGCAGCAACTACATCATTATTTCTTTTTTCAAAGGCATCTTTCATAAGTTGTAAATCGGTTAGAGAAATTGTCTCATTGTTATCCAGATCAAGGAACTCTGAGTACCATATGTCTCCTTTATTTTTCAAAAGATTGTATTTTGAGACCGCTGCAAAAAATTGATTGATAACTTTCTGGCTTTCTGTCAGTTCAGGTTTCTTGGGAGGCAAAATGGGGAAATTATTTGAGGGGATTATAGGTACGCCGTCTGCATTTGTTTGCACATTATTTGAATAGATTTCAAAATACTTGCTTTTCGCCAATATTGAATCGGTTTGTATACCTCGAGGATCATCTGAAATCAAAACTCTAAATTTGCCACTTTGATCTGATGGGAGATCTAATGGGAGACTTTGCTCATAATATCCTGTTTTTGCTAAAGCTTTTCCAAAATCAAATCTTTTGCCATTATCCTTTTCTAAAATGAAATAGATTTTTTCAGTATCATCGACATCAATTTTCAGATCCCACTTAACTTTTAAAACATCCCCAAACTTATAACTTTCCCCACCCTTTGGGCTAATTATTTTTATAATAGAAGGGCTGGATGCGGGAGTATTGGCAGAAATATTTTTATCTTTCTTTCCATTTTTCTTTGCTTTGATAAAAAACTTATCGCTTGTATCAAAGATTTTCTCAGTATTTTTTAACTGGACTATATATTCGCCTTCTTTCAAAAAATAACCAGGCTTGCATTCATATTTGGTCGATGGATTGAAAGTAAAAGATTTTTTCTTGGAAGAAACCTTACCGATCGGGCAGAATTTGCCCCCATCCATTTTGGTATGCAAAGCTACCTCTATATTTCCTTTCAAGCCTTTTGAATCCCACTTTATTGTTTGGGTTTTATCAAATTCCCAATTTACAGACTTTTTGGGAGAAGTTATTTCAATAAAAGGCTTTGTTTCTGCAAAAGCAACAGTTAGCGGAGTGATAAAAATTGATAATATTAAGATTACTTTTGTTATTTTATTCATGTTTATATTGTAACATTAAATTGCTTAATCATCCTCAGATCTGCCTGGTAAAGTGATCTGATATCATTTATGCCATACTTGAGCATGACGATGCGGTCGATACCTATTGCGAATGCATAGCCTTTCCAGTCGTTCGGATTGATGCCTCCATTCTGTAGAACGTTGGGATGCACTAGCCCGGCCCCCATGATCTCGATCCAGCCGGCGCCGCGACAGGTCCCACAACGATCATCCCCCTCCTTCTTCCCAGCACCAGTTCCATTACACCTGAAGCATGACATATCTACCTCTAGCGCCGGCTCGACGAATGGGAAATAGCTCGGACGGAATCTTGATACCACATTGTCTCCAAATAACTTTTTCAAAATATATTCTAATGCACCTTTGAGATCTGCCAGAGATACCTCGCGATCCACTACCATGCACTCCATCTGATAGAACTGGGCTTCGTGCGTCGCGTCAGTAGCTTCGCGACGAAACACCTTGCTACCAGGAACCACTACTCTGAAAGGTGGCTTGTGGTTCTGCATATACCTGATTTGCACCGAAGATGTCTGGGTGCGGAGTACTGTGTCTGCTTTGCCTTTGACATAGAATGTATCCTGCATGTCGCGAGCTGGGTGATCCTTGGGGATATTCAATGCTTCGAAGTTGTAGTAGTCAGACTCGATCTCTGGTCCATCAGCAATGTCGAACCCGAGCTCACGGAAAGACTTGGCCACAATATGTATTACCTGGGTAATAGGATGCATTGGTGGATTATATCCTAGTATCCAAGTGTCTTCAACTTGGCCACTGTCCCCACATTTACTGTCCCATCAGCTGGAGTGATCTTGTTCGCGATCTGCCACTTGATAAGTGCAGCTTTGGTAGCAGGGCCAAACTGACCTTTAGACACACCTTTGGGCATGATTAGGTATTTGCTCTTTTCTAGAAAGGTTTGGAGGATTGTGACATCTGGACCTACAGCGTTTTGCTTGAGTCCGAGGGCTTTCACAGAGAGTTCGGGGGTTGTGGTAGTGGGTTTAGTTGGAGTAGTTGGTTTGACTGTAGCATTCTTCTTTAGAATCTCGTTTATCTTGGCTTTAGTCTTAGTATCTATCTTGCCAGTTACCTTTAGCTTGTATTTGGTCTGGAATAACTTGGTAGCTGATTCGGTTTTAGTGTCAAAGATGTTTGTGGTGGAAGCTAGGAGTTTTTCTTTGATGAGTAGAGACTGGAGAATCTTTACTTGAGCATCTTTGGATCCTTTTTTCAGACTCTTGGTAATCTGGGGTGCAGTGGTCTTGGTTCCTCCTCCTCCGCCACCACCAGAAGATTTCCTAGGTGTGACAGTGTTAGCAGTTACTGTCGTAGTAACAGATGCAACTGAAGATGTAGCATACTTGCCTGCAGCGTCCTTCGCTACGGCTACAATAGAATAGGTGCCAGCTGACGGAGACCAAGAAATACTATATGGAGAAGAAGTATCTGTACCAATAAGAGTTGTACTTTGATAAAACTTCACTTCAGCAACCGCAATGTCATCAGTTGCATTCGCTGTAATTGTAACTGGAGCAGCTGCGGTAGAACCTGTCAAAGGCGAAGTAATGGAAACAACTGGATCTTCATTATCTACCAATTCATATTCTGAAAATCCAGCAACATCAAAGCTGTATGTATCTCCGCCTGTGTCGTATATGGGATTTGAACAAGTCGTACAATACGAACCGTCTTTGAGTATTGCGATATCAGCAAGCAGGATAGTAATGTTTTTGAAAGTAAGCCTTGCTGCTCTGTTTAGCTCAGGAATATTTATTGACCTTAAATCAACTGATCTATTTCCCATAATAATATTTGAACTTAGATCAATGGGAATCATGTTGTTACCACTTGTTCTCATAACTGAGTATGTGGTCGTTGTTGTTGCCCAAGCTATTCTTGCATTGCTATTTTCTATTTCAAGAGAGTTAAGAGAGTTCAAATTTAGCAAAGCGCTCGCTGAAGAAATATCCGGTCTCATAGTAGCTCCGACAGGAACAGGAGGTAGAGGACATCCTCTGAGATTTACCACAGTTGTAGACGGAGTATTTGGACAAAGATCATTGCTATTTATAACAAAGTCCCCATCATTGTCGGCATTTGGGTCCGCAGAAACATTAAATACAACAGTATCTTGCGCAGAAGCATTGCTGGTGTCTCTAACTGTAAGTCGAAGAGTTACGACGCCAGCACTTCCAAAAGTTACTGTCGGTGATACAACTGATGTGCTTGAAAAGTTTACGGTTACGTTTGAAGGATTTGTTACTACTGCCCAAAGATACGTCAAAGCATCGCCATCTGGATCAGATGAAAGTGAGCCTGAAATATTTTTACCAATTCCTAAGGTCGCAGAATCATCTAGACCAGCGTTTGCTGTTGGGGATCTGTTTACATTTGTAACATTAACTACAACTACTTCAGAATCAGTCCTAGTTGTGCTATCAGTAACAATAAATGTAATTGCGTAGCTTCCTGATTGAGCATAAGTAGGGCTAAAAGAAAATACTCCTGTCGAAGAAAGAGTTGCGTTGGTTGGAAGTGCAGTCGCTGTAGAGTAACTCACAAAGTCTCCATTCGCATCTGTGGAGCTTAGGTTAAATGAAAGATTAGCATTTTCCAAAACTGTTTTAGGAGAACCGATTGAAGTAAGTACTGGAGCTGTGGGAGGAATAGTGATAGGTAGTGTTGTAACCGATGCAATATTAGATACAGTTTGATTTCCAGCAGCGTCTACTGCATATACTGTAAAGTTGTATGTAGTGTCAGGTACAAGTCCAGTGACTATGTGAGAGTTACCAGAGAAATCTCCTTGCGATGTACTGTTTTTATATATAGTGTAGTGGTCCACTCCAGTATTATCTGTAGCAACTGACCAGGAAAGGTTTGTGGAGGTTTGGGTGGTATTAGATGATACGAGAGTAACTTGAGATGGAGGACTAGTATCTGAAGTTGAACCACCACCTATTGAGCCTACATATAGTCTTGCGTAGCGGGTGGCATTAGGATCTAGAGCCGTAATAAATATCTTTGATCCGTCTGATGATATGTCTGGTGTAGAAGCCGTTGAACCAGTAATACTATTGGGAATATGCGTTTGGAAAACTCCTCCTCCATTTAATGAAATCCTAAAATCGAATAAATCTACGCCGTTAAAAGTATTTAGCGCTATAACTCCACTATTAGAAACAGCCATTCCATTTCGAGAAAAATCCTGCCCCCCAATCGGACCTTTGTCAGATATACTGCCAGTGCTTAAGTTTATTTCAAAAATATGCTTCACACCCGAAACAAGCTTATCTCCGTATGCTTTTGAACCATCGGGCGTATGACCTACAAAACTAAGCCCGCTTCCGTTGGGAACAGCAGTCGCAACACCAGTATCAGCTGAGTAATAATATATACCAATAGTATTTTTATTAAATAATATTTTCCTACCATCCTCTGAATATCGAAAATTGGGATAACCGTTTGCCGCTAAGCCAAGCAGATCTATCGGATTTCCAAAACTGCTACCACCGTCTGTTGAAATTTGAGCGTAACGATTGTCGTAAATTGCGGTGATCCTATTGCCTGCAGAAGAAATATGTATACCTGTCCAATTATTCCTAGGTAAAGACGCTATCGGAGACATGGTTCCTTCGAGAGTTTGCGATAGGTAGACATTACCCAGACTTTCTGTGGCTACGATCTTCCCTCCATTAGAAATTGAAATGCTAGACCACGCCTTATCAGTATTTATCTTTAATAGTGGCGAGGAACCATTTAAAGACGTGAAGATATAATACGAGTTTTGTCCTGATAGTGCGGATGCTCCCACCCCTACCACTTTCGTGCCATCTGCTGAGGAATCTAAATGATAAACAGTATTTGATGTAGATCCTGGATTAGCAAGTGGTACCGACTGCGATGTCCAAACAAATGAAATATATGTAAACGGGACGGAATCAGTGTTTGAGCTTCCGTCTTGATAAGTTGCTTTAGTATAAAGAGTATGTGACCCAGATGTTGAAGGACTAGGAATATTGTTCCCCGCTCTAGAGCAATCAATTGTTGTAAATGGTCCATTTATCCCTAAATCAAAGTGATACCCGCAAGTTACAGCATTACTCCAAAATACTACTGGTGCCCAGCCGGTACCGATATAATCCCCTGCAACTGGTGATGTAATAGATGATTGGGGAGGATTATAGGTAAATGAAGCTGAACTTGTTTCAGAACTTCCTAGAGAATTCGTAGATTTAGCATAAAAGACATGCGCCCCCGATGATGGCTGAGGAATATCTGAACCAGACTTGGAACAATCTACGGAAGTGAATACTCCATTGGTACCCAAATCAAAATTATATCCACAGCTCGACGCGCTATTCCAAAACACTGCCGGAGCCCAAGAGGTGTGAGTAGAATTATTTTCTGGAGTTAAAATTGTAAACGTACTACTTAACTTTCCTACAACCAAATTTGTATCCCCAGAATAAACGATTTTCTTTCCATCTCTTGATAGTTGAAGAGTAAGAGGATTTTCCCTAACGTCTGTAAGTGCTGGACTCGAAATGAAACTTACTCCTCCGTCAGTTGAAGCTCTTATCACACTCGATGTAAGGACCACTACAACAGACCCATCACCAGACATTTTCAATGCAGTTTTATGACCTCCTCCTACAGCAACTGGAGTTTGGAAACTTCCAGAAGTCCCACCAATATATAACCTATCTTCTGAAATGACTCCATTGGAAGCACTATGAACTGCGAATTTCGAGCCATCACCAGATACTGCAACCAAAGTGCTAGTCCAGTAGTTAGCAATATTTCTATTTTGCCATGATACTCCACCGTTTGTGGAAGTATACACTGATGACAGGCTCTGACTACCTGTATGGCCAAAACCGATAACAGTATTTAAATCCTCAGAAAATTCCATTTTATGCCAAAAAAGTCCCGTAGCAATGGTTTGTGATAAACCCCAATTAACTCCGCCGTCGCTTGTCGTATACACAGTTAGATCTCTACCACTTTTAACAACTAGTTTTGTACCATCAGCAGACATCTGTATATATTCAGACCCCTTATCTGTTGCAGCGACAAGCTCCCTCCAAGTCGCTCCAGAGTCGTTTGATGTATATATTACTCTCGGGAAATTATTGGGGTGCGCAGCAGCAAGAATTTGTCCATTTGATGACGAAGTCACCGCACTAGCAAACACTCCACTTGGTAATGTTCTTTTTATCCAGCCGGCTACGCTATCCCATGTGTATAAAGTGTTTGAATATAAAGAAATCGCACCAATCATTTTGTTGCCATTACTCGATAAGGCAAGCGACCTAAATCCATAATTAAATCCAGGTGAATATTCATTATTGGTATAAGCTAAAATATTTTCTTTACTCCAGCCGAAAAGGCCTCCTGAAGCATCATTTGACAAAGAACCCGCAGCCGCTCCGATCATAGCATTGTTAGACAAATTCCGATCTATATTGTTGTGTAAATCAGATAGACTCTGTTTTAGATTACGAACCTGTTTTTGCAATGAATCAATAATACCAGCTTCAGAAACAGCTGGAGTGCTGATAATAATGACTAAAAAAATGTATATAAGATATTTATTCATCGAGTAATTATACACCCTATTAGCACTTCTTTGAATACCTCATCATTAACAACGGTTTCTCTATGAATCTATACGATAAAGCTGAAATGGCACACGCAGTGGTAAAGGCCAGCGCAAATTTAAACAAGAATGGAAAATCAGCCGCAAACCTCTGTACCAAGATTATCGAGATTATATGGTAGCAATAAAGTCCATAAGACCTCTTGCCAATCCACGCTAGCATATCGTTGATACGACAGAACGCTATTTTGTCTACTTTAAATATTGAATTCTTGCCAAATACTTGATCAGATATAATAAGTGCCGAAAGTAGAGAAAATATCAAAGGGCCAAGTGCCCTACCGAGGTCAGAATCAACTGATATGCGTAAATACAAGAATAAACATGTCGCAACCCAGATCATTGCTGAAGCAAATTTAGGTAGGTTCGAAATTATCTCTTTAAATCTAGCCGACTTTGAGACCGAAACTGCTAGCACACACCCCACGAGCAGATCCGACATTACAGACAGAGAAGAGTACGCGACGATTTTATATTCAGAAATATTTATGAATCGATAAACAAATGAGAGTGCAATACCTACGCACATGATCCAGACGAGTAGTTTGGTGCGAACCTCTGTAAACCACGGCCACAGTAGGTAGAACTGCTCTTCTACAGAAACTGACCACAGTATCGCTATAGCGAGTGACACGGAACTATAGTACGCCATCGCGAAATTACCTAGAAATAATGTAAAAAATCCTAGGTACAGCTCTCCAGGTACAAACAACAACGTTGCAATAATAGCGATAATCAGAGTAATGAAATAAACTGGCCAGATTCGTAATATTCTGCGGATATAGAAACTCTTTATAGATAGCTTGCCTGAGGCATGTCTTTCTCTATATATGAGAAATGTGATCAGAAACCCACTTAGCACAAAGAAGAAGTTCACCCCTAGATCGCCTTGGACCAGAAATGCGCTATAGAACCCAGGGTCGAGGAACAATACCGCATGGGATACGAAGACTGATATATAGGCCAGAGCTCGCAGAGCATCCAAGTTCGGCAGCCAGAAGCGGGTTTGATCTGTGTTCATATGTTTAGACATCTTACCTTTTTTATTGTAATCTATAAAGACGATGATTCTAGAATCAGTTACCTACGGCTTTCTGTTTATAATGCTATATTTCCAGGTATTTCTCCTGCTTACTTACTTTGAAAAAAGGAATTCCTTTGGCTATGCCAAATCAGAAACCGACTACAGCCCTACTGTAACCATACTCGTACCGTGTTTCAACGAAGAAACAACCCTTGCGATAACAGTAGAATCCCTGCTTAACCTGGACTACCCTTCTGACCAACTCTCTATATACCTGATCGATGATGGATCCACCGACAGCACAGCCGAAGTCATGCACAAATATGCAAGCGGCTATCCTCAGATAAAAACATTTCACAAAGAAAACGGTGGCAAATGGCGCGCGCTCAACTTTGGCCTCGAGCACACTACAAGCGAATTCGTAGGCTGCCTAGACGCGGATTCATTTGTAGACAAAGGCGCGCTACGCGAGATTATGCATCATTTCCAGACTCATCCGGATGTAATGACCGTAACACCGTCGATGCGCATATGGCGGCCCAACACATTGGTACGCAAGATGCAGAATTCTGAATATGATCTAGGGGTATTTGTGCGCAAAACACTGTCACTACTCAATGCAATCCATATTACACCTGGACCATTTTCCATATTTAGAAAAAAAGTATTTGATTCTATAGGACCATACAGACATGCTCACAACACCGAGGACCTAGAAATCGCCATGCGCATGCAGAAAGCCGGTATGAAAATTGGCAATGCGCACAAAGCGATCGTATACACAGTGGGCCCTGCAAATGCCTACAGATTATACAAGCAACGAGTAAGGTGGACTGGTGGGTACCTCAAGAACATGGTCGACTATCGCAACATGATATTCTCCCGCAAATTCGGCCACCTATCACTCATAGTCCTGCCCATGACGGTAATGTCGGTAATCACCGCGCTTTTCCTTTTCTCTATATTTGCCCTATCGATAATCAAAGGGATATTTAAAATGATGGAGAAACTGCTGCTTGTCGGCCTGCCTGATTTGAGTTTCAAATTCGACATAAACTGGTTCTTTATCGATGTAAAGATCGTTACATTTGTAACAATCTTCCTACTCGGTACTGTGGTGCTCAGTATATTTATCGGTAGAATGCTAACCAATAATAAAAAGCTTATTACACTTGATTTGGTTTCATTTATCTGTTTATATAGCTTTATATCTCCTTTCTGGCTAGTCACTTCGGTGTACAATACAGTCATGTCGAGGGAAACCAAATGGCGTTAACAATATTTAAACAAATTTCATGAACCAAGAACAATTTAACTGGACCAAATACATAATAGCATTGCTGGTTACAGGGCTTATATTTATCGGTGCAATCTATCTCTCCAACTACTTCAATGAAAAGAAGCTGGAGTCGGTCCGTGAGATCGAGAACCGTATGGCCATAGACATCCTCTCATCAGAGACTCAGTTTGCCCTTATCAACTCATCATCGTGCAAACTGATCACCCCCAACATCCTGTCATCGGAATTGAACGACCTCGCAAGCCGTGTGTCCTATATGGAGCAGAACCGTAGCCAGAACGACGCAGAGCTCTTACGGCTCAAGAAACAGTATTCCCTACTCCAGATCAAGGATTTCCTCCTTACAGAGCGTATACAGGCCCAGTGCGGGATCAAGACCGCCTCGGTGCTATATTTCTATAGCAACCTCGAAGCTTGCCCAGAGTGTCAGAAGACCGCCACCATACTTACATTCCTTCGCGAAAAATACCCGGGACTACGAGTGTACGCATTTGACTACAACCTCGACCTTTCTGCGATCCGCACAATCATTTCATTAAATAAAATAGAAAACAACTTACCCGCTATCGTTGTAGACGACGAAGTATTCTACAGCCTCGATTCACTAGAATCATTTGAGAAAGCTATGCCATTTCTAAAGACTCTAAAGACTGCAACGACTACAGCGACTACTACAACGGAGAAGAAATAATCCTACAGCAATTCTCTAAACTCGTCCTCAGAAAATCCGGATTGCTTGATAATTGTTTTAAATAATCCACGACCTATATCACCTGGGTGCATTGGCACTCCAGTTAGAAGTTTCTTCTCTGGATGCCAGAAATACAAATGACTTCCCTTTTGATGAGATTCTTTAAATCCACCTCTTTGCAAAGCTTTGATAATTTCTCTAGCGTTTACCGTGGGCAGTCTCGGGCTCATGCATTTGTAGGAATATTTACTCTCACAGAACTAACAATAGGCTCCTTTGTATCATCTGATCCAGGAATAGGCTCACCTAACTTAATAAGAGTCTCCAGATAGCCCGTTATAGCCTCGTGAGCGTTTTCTATGCACTTTTCGATAGTCTCACCTTGGGTAAAACATCCTGGAAGCGCAGGTACTTCTGCCCAGAATCCCGCCATTTCATCTTTCTCATTTGAATGAATTATGATGGTATAAGAATGAGTGTTCATGGGAATACTATAACATAAAAAGGAATGGATTCAAACTGGAGCCATCTGTCAGATTCGAACTGACGACCGGCCGTTTACAAAACGGCTGCTCTACCAACTGAGCTAAGATGGCGTATTTAATGATGGCACTATTCTAATTTACCTTTATTCTATCTGCCCTCCGCCTTTTTCTTCTTTGTGAGCCTTCACTGCGTGAAGGTAGGTGGAGTTCGATGTCTTTTGCTTGATCGATTTGCGGCCTTTTACTTCGTCTATATAGTGCGCAAATCGATTGCGGAACCTGTCTCTATAGATTATCGCCAAATGTATAAACATATGTGGAACTCGACTGAATGCTATCCTGAGCTCTGACGCTGTCGCAATGAGCTTCTCTTTGCTTACTTCGTATAACTCCCACAAGAAATCATCCACCTTGTCGCGGAGTGCCTTCATGAACTGTGGCAAACCCCACTGAACTTCAACCGCCTTTAAAGCTAGCATAAATAGTACAACTATTCCGCTTGCACCACCTACAATTGTAAAGCTCATCCTACTATTCTAACTCAAAAGACCGAATCTGACAAAGCGAGTTACTTCTATCTTTTCCCCAAACTTCTGTATAGCATTGTTCACTAGATCGTTTATAGATAGCTCTGGGTTCTTGATGAACAGCTGTTCTCCTAGAACTTTTTCCTTGAAATACGCATCGAGTTTACCTGCGAGAATCGTCTCCATCATTTCTGGCTTCGGCTGGTTCGGCATATCTGCGATCTCTTTCTGGAAAACTTCCTTGGCTCTCTGGCGGGCTTCTTCTGTGATTTCTTCTACCTTGAGGAATTCTGGATTAGCTGCAGCGATATGCATCGCTATGTCATAGGCAAACGCCTTGAATTCAGCATTGCCTGATACGAAGTCTGTCTCACAACCGAGCTCCACCATCGATCCTACAGCCCCATTGGCGTGGATATAGGCCGATACAATGCCGGCTCCGAGAGTTCTGTCGCCTTTCTTGGCCGCACTCGCTGCTCCTTGCTTGCGTAGCATTATCACCGCCTTCTCGATATCGCCTCCGGCTTCTTCGAGAGCCTTTTTACATTGCATAATAGAGACACCAGTTCGATCTCGTAGATCTTTGATTTGTTCAGTTGTGATCATAATTAACTTAATTATTTAACGCCGCCTGCATTTGCTTGATAAGTTTCGGTGATAGATTTGAGGAAGAAATTAATACTTGCCTTTGCGCTATCGTTACCTACTACAGGATAGTTTACCAGAGAAAGGTCACAATCGGAACCACAAAGCGCAATAACTGGGATATTTTTCTGACGAGCTTCTGCCACAGCTATAGCCTCTTGCTTGGAATCGATCATAACAACTGCAGTAGGGAGCTCCTTCATGTCTCCCAGACCTCCGTACATGATTGTTAAGTTATCAATTTCTTTGTCGATGAGGAGTCTTTCTTTCTTGGTGTATTTGGATAGTTCACCCTTTTCTTTCTGGCTAGTTAGATCCTTGAGACGATCAATACGTTTCTTGATCTCTGTGAAGTTGGTAAACGTTCCTCCGATCCATCTAGATGCTACGTAGGGCATACCGAGAGCCATACCAGCATTCTCTACAGCTGTGCGAGCTTCTGCCTTGCCTCCGACAAATATGATGGTCTTGCCTGCCTTGGCTAGCTCTGCTACCACTTCTTTGGTCTTCTCGAGCATAGTAGAGGTGATTTCTAGGTCAAATATCTCGGTGCGGTTCTTCACACCGAAAATGTATGGCTTTACGGACGGGTGTCTCCTAGAACGGACAAAGCCGAACTGCAGTCCGTTCTGGAACATGTTTTCGATAAGGTTACTACCTTCAATTTCTGGGCTGTTTTGGGTCTTTTGCATAGGTTACCAATCTACCAAATAAACCAATAAACCGCAATACATTGACAATTAACTATATATGTGATAAGATAGATCCAGGTAGTTCAACCAAAAAACAATAGAAACCAACTCAAACTTATGAAAGAAGGGTACCGCGAATTAACCGTCTCCAGCATCCGCCGTTACAGCAATCAGACCGACATGAGCTTCAGCGATTCTGCTGTTGGCATTGTCGCCAACGATGACTGGCTTCGTGAACACGGAGTCAATCCATCAAAGATCGTCGAAGGCACCATAGTCCATATCAAGGGCAAGGGTCCGGACGGCAACGAAGATTGCATGCTGTGCAGCCCCGATCCTTTGGAAGACTTCCAAATCCATTGGAGTCGAATGCCATAACTATTGGTTTCGGTTTTTAAAACCCACAACCAAGCAGGAACCTTCTGCTTCGGTGGTGGGTTTTCTGTTTTTATATAAAATATTAGTCTTCTACTTCCTCCCCCACCACCTCTGCACCTGATTCAGAAAATGCGGTGAGAGCGTCGATAATGCGGGAGATGTCGCCAGCGAGGATAGTTGGTAGACCATGCCAAGACTCGCGTATGCGATGGTCGGTCACACGGTCCTGTGGGACGTTGTAGGTGCGGATCTTCTCAGAGCGGTCGCCAGTTCCTACCTGACCCTTGCGCACAGCAGCGTGCTTCTTTGCTTCCTCCTCCTCGTGTAGCTGGTCGAGCTTGGCGGTGAGGATCTGCATGGCTTTCTCGCGGTTTTTGAGCTGGCTGCGCTCTGCAGTAGAACGTACCTCGATACCTGTGGGCTTGTGGACGAGACGCACCGCGGTCTCTACCTTGTTTACGTTCTGTCCACCTGCGCCACCTGAGCGGGAAAATTCCATAAGTATATCTGCAGGGTTTATTTCTACTTTGCTTTTCTTGCGGATAGGCAGCACAGCTACAGTTGCAGTTGAAGTGTGAATTCTGCCGTTCTTCTCGGTCTCTGGAACGCGCTGAACGCGATGTACACCGGTTTCGAATCGTAGTTTCTTGTAAATCTCTTGACCTTTGATCTCGAACGATGTGTCGTTTATCATGCGGACAGAAAATCCGTTTTCTTCGCAATAGCCTTTGTACATTTCTGCTAGATCATGAGCAAATATGTTGGCTTCGTCGCCCCCCGCCCCGGCACGGATTTCTACGATCACCTCGTTGGGGAATTCTTCTTCTTTTTCTTCTTCTTTGAGAATAAGCTCCATCTGTTTGACCAGATTGTCCTGATTCTCTGATATAGACTTTAGCTCCTCCTCGGCCATCTGGGCCATATCCGGATCGTTTTTCATAATCAAAAGATCCGCCTTGGTGGACTCTAGGCGTTCGTATTCACTGACCAGGTAGGCGGTCTTGAAACTTTCTTTGTATTTGGTGAGGTCCATTTATTTCTTCGAAGTCGAAGATTTGGAAGTGGCTTTGGTCTTTGCTGATGCAACACGAGATTTGAATTTCTCCACACGTCCAGCTGTGTCTAGAACCTTGGAATCCCCTGTGTAGAATGGGTGGCAAGCGCTACAGATTTCGATGTCGATTTTCTCCATGGTTGAACCTATAGTATATGCCGCTCCACAGGCACAAGCAACCTTGGCTGAAGCGAAAAATGCTGGATGGGTGTCTTTTTTCATAGTTTCCATAGTTTACTTGACGTCCTTCAAGAAGTCAATATCTGTCTGGAAGGCAGCAGCATGCGAGAGTACACTATCAGCATATCCTAGGCCGTATGTGGCCCAGCCTCCGCCTGCATAGTATCTAGCGGCTGCTTCCCTTTCGGCACTATACGTACCGGCTCCTGCGCCCAGGTCTTTGACAAAGAACGCTGTGGCTGTAAATGCATGTTTGGCATTCCATGGGTTGGCTGTTGCAACCCCCATTGCGACTGCCACTCTGGCTTCGTAGCCTGCCCAGGTTGAAGGTATAAACTGAGATGGTCCCATAGCTCCTCCGTAACCTATGGATTGCGGACACGATATAGGTGTAGTAAATGGGTCTAACCCCAAGTTTGCAGTAATTCTAAGAAAATCATCTACGTCGCCTTTCCTCCCGCCGATATTCATTGGCTTCATAACATTAGAAAACGGCGTACCAGTATTCTTACCTTTGCCTGCACCGGTCATAGTATCCGTAAGAAAACACTGACCGACATTTACTCCGAGGTTGGACTCCTGCTTGAGAATACCTAGTATAAATGCCGCACGGACGCCGGTCGCCTTGGAAGCTTCGTTGGCGTATTCTAGCGCGGTGCCGAATGGAATTCCCTCTGAATCACGGAGTTTAAATAACGCAGTTCTGATGGCTGCTGCCTTGCGTTCTTTGTCTGCTATCACAGCCTTGTAACCTGCTTCTTGGTTGCGAGATATAGATAGTAGATCGTTCTTTTCCCTTTGCTTTACAGCTATCTGGCGTTCACTTTCCTCTATGGCAGCTTTGGCGTCGAGCTCTTTGTTGCGCTTGTCACGCAGAGCCTCTTTCTCTACTTCGGTTTTACCTTTGGTATCCCTTATATCAGAGAATAATTCTTGCATAGAATTCTGGATAGTTATAAATGATTCCTTGTCTTCGAATACATCGCTGAGACTCTTCTTGGCCAGCATGACCTCTACTATGTTGTATGAATCGAGCTCGTTGGTCTTGCGTACCAGCTGCCCCAGAGACTGTCTGCCCATATCGATCCTGGTATCGAGTTTGGTTATTACTTTGTTCTTGTTCTCGATCTCTTTGGCCAGACTCTGGATCGTTACAGTCTTGGCCTTTATATTGGTCTTGGCCTGAGTGATCTGGGTAGTAAGTAGCTGCAGGTCCCGCGTGTAGGAGGCTGACTGCTTGTTGAGCTCGCCCAACTGAGTATTGAGCTGCTTTAGCTCCGCTTCGTAAGCAGCCAATTCTTTCCTCAGTCTGGTTTCTCTTTCTACTTCTGTCTCGGCATGAGCGACACTCGCAATACGAAAACCAGAAGTTGTATAAATATCAGAAGATACAACAACAGCAAGCAATATAAAAATCGATACAAAAATAACTCTTCTCATGAAGAGTTATTATATCATATACTGAAATTTGGGTTAAATTATTTGGAAGCTTCGGCTTCTGCACCTTCTTCATCTTTCTTGCCTTTCTTCTCTACTTCTATCTTGGATAAGTCTATTTCTGCTGGGGCTTCTTCTTTCTCTTCGCGAGGAGGAGTAGCGAGAGCGATAACTTCATCTTCGCCACCGACAAGCGTTACACCCTTGGGAAGCTTGATGTCTCTAGCGTGGATCTGATTATCAAATGTCTCTAGAATTGAAATATCAACTGGTAGATCGTGTGGGAGGTCAGCTGGCTGAGCTTCTATTTCTAGCTCGTGAGCAACCTTTACGAGTGTCCCTCCGAGTGCCTTTATGGCCATTGATACACCTTCGAATACTAGTGGGACCTTTACGGTTACTTTCTTGCCTTTCTCAAGTATATAGAAATCAGCATGGATTATCCTACCTGAAACGGCGTCTCTCTGAACTTCATGTATGAGAGAGTCATGGCTTCCACTTTCGTCTTTGAGTGTTACAACACTAGATTCACCAGCCTGTTTCCAGATCTTGATCAAATCAACTTCCTTTACTTCGATTGCTGTAGAGGCGTCTTTCTTGCCATAAAACACCGCCGGCACGAAGCCTTTGGCGCGAATAATATCTGGGGTCGAGCCCGCAGTTCTTTTGGATACATTTAGAGTAAGCATAAGGGGTAATTTACCTTAGATCAGGATTTTATGCAAGCGGTACAGAGTTCGGCGGAACTCTACCCTCGAGGAATTCGATCAGATTGGTCGCCGCCATGCGAGACATGTCTTGTCTCGTAGACTCGGTGCCGGATGCTATATGCGGAGTAAGCACAACGTTCGGTAGCTCGGCTAATCCGGGAGCGAGTTTGGGTTCGTTCTCAAATACATCTAGTCCGGCTCCGGCGATAACCTTGTTCTGGAGCGCTTCTACAAGTGCCACCTCGTCGATGACTGGTCCGCGAGAAGTGTTAAGTAAATATGCTGTAGGCTTCATCATCTTTAGTCTATCAGCATTGATCAGATGCTTGGTCGAATCGAGTAGTGGTACATGTATGGATACTGCATCAGAGACTTTCAACACATCCTCAATATTGTTACAAATTTCTGCATGGCATTCTTGTTCCAATCTATCATTGCGAGCGATATCATAATAAGCTACTTTCATACCGAGACCGTTAGAAGCAATATGAGCAACACGGCTACCGATATGTCCTGTGCCGAGAATCCCTAGTGTAAGCCCCCCGAGATCACGACCGAGTAGTAGCATCGGATCCCAGCCGTTATACTTTCCCTCTCGCATATATTTGTCGCCTTCGACGATCCTAGAAGCAAGTGTCATCATGAGTGCGATGGTATGCTCTGCAACAGTGTTAGTAAGTCCACCAGGAGTGTTGGTTACCGTAACTCCGCGGGATTTGGCATCAGCTAAATTAAAATTGTTGAATCCTACTGCGTAGTTCGCAAATATTTTCGCAGTCGGACATGCATCAAATATTTCTGCATCGATAGTATCCGTAAGCAAACACAATACGGCATCATAGGGCTTGGCTTTGAGGGAATCTACCAGTTCGGATTTACTTAGAATTCTATTATCCGGGTTGATATCAATCTCGAAACCTTTCTCTCGGAGCATGCTTATACCATTGTCAGGGATGTTGCGGGTAATGTAGATTTTTTTAGGCATAAATCGGTTTCAGGTCTCTATATATACTTTCTTTGAAGTACGGAACTATTGCTTTTTCAGAAACGAGATCAACTTCTTTATCTAAAGCTTTCTCAACTTCTTCCCTTATATCAAATACATCATAAAGACTAGCCCCCTTTGGATACTCAACTAAAAAATCCACGTCGCTATCTGGTTTTTGTTCCCCCCTCGCATAAGACCCGAAGACTCCAGCACGAATTACTCCGTATTTCTTGAAAATTGGTGTGACTTTTTCTGCAATTTGTTCTATTTCTTTGCTCATACTCATATTGTAACATTGTTCTATATTTAACTTAAACCTTTGACTATAGACAAATATATGATAATATGGGCTTATGAAGAAAACATCATTTATAATGATCATGCTATTACTACTTTCCCCTATTGTTGCCTTGGCCGAGGAAGCAGAATTAGAAACGCCCAAAACAGTCCAGATAATCGAGGTTTTAGAAATTATTGAAGCTGTCGCAGAACCAGAAGCTACTTCTACTGCCACAACCACCGAAACTATAATTCAAGAACCAGAGGTTATCACGGAACCCGAACCCCTACTAGACGTGATCGTGATTTACAACAACAAACTAACAATAGAAAATATAACTACCCTCTCGGAAGCTTCAGAGGATTCTGTAGAAATTTTAGATAATTTAAATACAGTCGTAGTATCCATGACAGAGTCTAGGGCAGAAGCTCTAGATGCTGATCCCAACATTACAGTGGTAGAAAATCAAAAGATTCATTTACTTGGCCTAGGCGATACATATGCTACTAGCACAATGCAGATCAAAGCCGACCTGGCCCATACTCGCGGACTAACTGGCGCTGGAATAAAAATCGCGATATTTGATACAGGTATAGATTATACCCATCCAGACCTAACATCACATTATGAAGGAGGCTTTGATTTCGTAAATAATGATAATGATCCAATGGATGACAACGGACATGGCACACATGTCGCAGGTATTATCGCGGGCATTGCTCCAAGTGCACAGATTTATTCCCTTAAAGTAATTGGTAATGATGGAAATGGTTACTCATCAGATATTTATAGAGCTCTAAATTGGGCTATAGAAAATGGAATCCAAGTAGCAAATCACAGTTATGGCACACCTCTGATAGATAGTACTGGGTCCAGAATTATGACGAATGCATTCAATATTGCTTCCAGTAACGGAGTAGTAAATGTGGTATCTGCCGGCAACAGCGGTAATTGTTCCAATAATGATTCTGTTCAGTGGCCTGCGCGGGTTTCCAGCGTTATAGCCGTTGGAGCAGTGGACCAGAACAACAACCATCCTTGCTTCTCGAGCACAGGACCAGGAGTAGATGTAGTAGCGCCAGGAGTAAATATTACTTCTACGGCAATAGGCGGAAGATACGCAAGTGAGAGCGGTACATCGATGGCAACACCGTTTGTAACAGGTGCTATAGCACTTATAAAGTCCAACGGGTCTAGTGCCAATATGGAAAATGCTCTCACAAGCACAGCTACAGATCTAGGTGATATAGGTAGAGATAACCTCTATGGCTACGGACTTATAAATGTAGACTCAGCCTCAGGGTACACTGATCCAATCGTTGTTGCAATCACAAAGAAGAAACGAAGTGGCGGAGGAGGCGGAAGCAGCAAAAAAAAGAAAATTCCTGTACCAAATGTCGCAAGCACTACCCCAATTTTCCTAATTAATTCTACGATAACAAAAGCAACCAGCACTCCGATATTATTCAAATTTACTTCTGATCTAAATATTGATTCCAATAATAATCAAGTCAAAGAGCTTCAGAAATTTCTAAATTCCAAAGGATTCACAGTATCTGCAAATGGAGTTGGTTCCTATGGATTCGAGACTAAATACTTTGGCCAAGCCACCAAGGCAGCTCTGACTAGATTCCAACTATCAGTCGGACTGCCGGGCACCGGATACTTCGGTCCGATGACTAGAGCGACTATTAGATAATAGGGTAATTAAAGAAAGTTGAAAACTTTTAGCTTCTCTGTTACTACCTTCTGCATGGCTTCTTTCGCAGCTTTCTCGTATTTGTATGGAGCGACTTCGTCGGGGTTGGCTTTGAGCGCTTCTTCGAGACCTGTGCGGTACGCTACGCGGAGCTCGGTGTTCACGTGGACCACAGCTACGCCGGCCTTTATCGCAGCTTGGATGTCCTGGTCGCTGTTGCCGGATGCACCATGCAGAACTAGTGGGAGGTTCACTGCATCAGAAATTTCTTTTACCCTATTTATATTTAGTGCTGGATCCATTCCCTTGGCAAACATTCCGTGGATATTGCCCACTGCAGGTGCGAGCATGTCGACTCCGGTTTCTGCCACAAATTTCTTGGCATCTTCTACATTTGTTAGCATTGCATCGGTGATAGCTACACCTTCCGGTATTTCTTTGAAAACCTTGGATGAGGTACCGATATATCCGAGCTCTCCTTCGATGATCACATCCCTACCCACACTCTTGGCATAGGCCACGCATTCCTTAGCCTTATTTATATTTTCCTCCATACTTAGCTGGGCCCCGTCAAATATAGCAGAGTCAAACCCTGCATCGATTGCTTCCTTTACCCTATCTACACTATATGTATGATCGGCATTGAGGTAGATCGCCTGACCGCGCTCCTCGCGAAGCGTCTTTACTACATTTGCAATTTCCTTTACCCCCACGAAATCCCTCTCCCCCTCGGATGCACCGATGATTACTGGTAGCCCGAGCTCTTTGGCAGCATCAGCGACGGCATATACTCCCTCAAGGTTAGAAATATTAAAGTGCCCTACCGCTACACCTTTCGCCTTTGCTTCTAAAATTGTTTCGCGTAAAGTTTTCATTCATTAATTCTACCACAACCTTAAACTTTTAGTTTGTAATTATCAAAGGTCCAACAATATCACCCGTACCCATGATAATTTTCACCGCATAGTTGCCAGCGGTTATTTTTTCCTTCCCATTCAAATCTCCCACAGTCCAAAAATATGAACCAGTATTCTTGATATCATTCGCAATTCTAAATACCTCTCCATTGCTGTTTGATATTTCAATATAACCTTTTTTGTTTTTTTCTATACCTTCGGTGGTCCAACGAAACTCTTTTTCATCTCTGAGTTTCCACAGATGCCCCTCGAGGGGGTTAGTTATATAAAGTGACGGCTGAATCTGTGTAGTTGCTGCTTGCACAGAGAATGGAATTTTATTTGATGATGCTATGTACCCATCACCTGCACCATCACCTTTAACTAATTTGACCTGAAGATAAAATGAATTTTTTATCTGATCATAAGAATAGCTTGAACCTTTCGCAAAATCATTAAGTAAATCTGGAATACTCCAGAAGAAGCTTGTTTGATAATCAGGTATATAGTCAACTGTTGAAACCTTGTCGTAGAGCTGACGTTCGCTATTTATGATTGAGTTACCAACGACTATCTGATATTTATCGAATCCGCCTCCCTCCGTAATCCAACTGATTTGAGCTTGTTTTCCAATAGTCAGAGTACTATTTGACTGTGGTGCTGTGAGAGAAACCGAGATCGGGGCATCTCCTGCAGATACAGTCACGGAATCCAACCCTTTGTGACCTGTCGTAATATATGCGCTATCTTTGCTACCGCCAACAGTTGTCTCAACTTGAACATATACTGATTTCCCAGCCTTTATTTTAATTTCAGGGCTTAATTTATAAATCAAACTTTCTTTTGTTGAATTTACGGCTATTCCAGAAACAGTCTTTTTTTGAATTAATTTCTTAAATTTAGCGTCTGAAAAAACTTTCATCGTTACTGGCTCAAATGAAACTCCGTTTCGAATTATGGTTATCGTTTCTTTAGAAATTAGTACGTCCCTGTCTTTCGGGGCGATGATCTTGTATCTATAAAGGATAGGGTTAGATTCATCATTAAGATCTTGCTCAGGAATAGTAATATTTTTATATGCTACAGCACTAGAAGTCTGGGCAGCTGAAGCAAATTGAATTCCTCCAATAACCAAAAACATGATAATAACTAAAGTAATTTTAAATATTTTATTCATATCTATATGATAGCACCCCCCCCCAACAACTCACAATCTATCTATGCACATCACCCATTTAAAACATCGGCAAGGATTGGTGTTTCTTGGCGGTCAATTTGCCAGATTTGTAATCTTCAAAGCCTTTTAAAATTATTGCGGCTACTTGGTCAGGATTATTTACCTTGGTATTAATCACCAGATGATAGTAGTCAGGATTAAATAATTCAGCATACTTGAGTCCGTAGAATTTCTGATACCTCTCGTCCATATTCTGCTCGCGGTATATCGTGGCTTCGCGAGCTTGTTCAAGAGTTAGTTTGTCTCTGCTTGCGATTCTCCCATGTCGAGTATCATGGTCAGATGTTCCGTCGTCGTGTTCCACCACAAGTAAAACCCTATATACACTCGACGGTACAGTAAACGCCACGAGACGACCCTCGACTATTACCCCATCCTGCCTCTCGAACACAGCAAGCCTCGTTGTCGCATCGAGCCAGTAGTCCATGAACTGATCGCCTTTGGTAATTCTCTTTAATTCTGCAAGTGTTATACCCAACCTCTCTGCCTCCGCGCGCATAATGTTGCCCGCAGAAACTATAGAATATCCCAGAGTCTCGCTCACGATAGCCGCTGCTGCTCCCTTGCCTGTACCAGACGAGCCTGATATTGCTATAGTGTTGTATATCTGTGGTTTCATCCGGACATTATAATTGATATACTGCTGTTATGCCATTATTTAAAAAACAATTCGATGTAGTAGCAATAGGTGATGTCGTTGTGGATGCATTTATCAGAATGACGGATAATGATGCCGAAGTGAGGGACGGCAAGCTATGTGTAAATTACGGTGACAAAATACCCTATGAATTCGTAGAGATACTCCCTGCCGTGGGCAACAGTGCGAACGCCGCAGTCTCCTGTGCTAGACTCGGACTAGATACCGCATTCATAAGCGACATGGGCGCAGATAGTAACGGGAAGGATTGTATCACTACGTTTAGAAACGAAGGTATCGATACTTCGTACATCACTAACCACAAAGATGACAAAACTAACTACCACTATGTACTGTGGTACAAGAACGATCGTACGATACTCGCCAAACACGAAGCTTACAAATATAAATTACCCGACTTCACACCGCCCGGGTGGATTTACCTATCATCCCTAGGTGGCAACACCGAATCCTATCACGGAGAAATTTCAAACTATCTCGTTGCGAACCCTACAGTCAAGCTAGCATTCCAACCAGGGACATTTCAGATGAAACTCGGAAAAGAGAAGCTCAAGCAGATTTATTCTCGAACCGATGTATTCTACTGCAACGTACAAGAGTCTCAGAGAATACTAGAGACCGAGGAGAAAGATATCAAGAAGCTTCTCTCCGGAATTCGAGCACTCGGCCCCAAGATCGCGGTAATCACTGATGGTCCTAGTGGCTCATATGCCGATGATGGTACCGAGCAGATATTTCTCGATGTATATCCACAAGAGCTTGCTTATGAGCGAACCGGGGCCGGAGACTCATTTGCCTCGACTACCACGGCTGGAATTATCTTAGGCCTTAGCCTCGAAGAAGCGATGAAGTGGGGTTCGATAAACGCCATGTCCGTCTGCAAATTCGTCGGCGCACAGAAAGGCCTCCTAAACCAAGACAAAATAAAAGAACTCCTCGCAACAGGCCCTAAGGATTGGAAAAAGAAAGTTTTGTAAAATTAGTATAGCAACTTCCCTCTTCTAATCGCCCTTTTGGTAGCATCATGGATGGCCTTCTCGCCCATGCCGAAATATTCGATGAGTTCATCTGGGGTACCTGACTGGCCGAATTTGTCCTGCACACCCACAAATTCTATAGGTACTGGATAGTGTGAGGAAAGGAATTCTGCTACAGCAGAACCCATACCTCCTGCCACCTGATGCTCTTCGACTGTTACGACTGCCTTGGACTTTTTTACATATTTCAAAATAGTTTCTGTGTCGAGCGGCTTGATGGTAGAAAGGTTGATCACATCCACATGCACGCTGTCATGATCAAGTGATGCTGCGACTCGGAGAGCTTTGTAAACCAATGCACCGGTTGCGATGATGGTTGCCTGGGGATGCTTGCTTTCATACAGTACGCTTGCTTTACCTATCGCAAACGGAGTGTCATCTGTGGTGATGATCGGTGTCTTCTCGCGAGCGAGACGGATATATGTAGGGTCTTTGGTCAGAGCCATCGCTACAGTTGCCTTTCGAGCCTCTATGGCATCACACGGAGAGATTACAACCATTCGCGGAATCACTCGAGTAAGGGCAATATCTTCTACAGCTTGGTGAGTTCCCCCATCGGGACCAACAGATACTCCAGCATGTGATCCAGCGATTTTTACAGCTACATTGTTATACGCGATAGTGGTTCGAATCTGTTCCCAATTGCGTCCAGGGCTAAACATCGCATAGGATGTGATAAATGGAATCTTGCCCATCGCAGCCATACCGGATGCTACAGATGCCATGTTCTGCTCTGCAATCCCCATCTGGATAAACCTGTCAGGAAACTTTTTCTTAAATAAATTCATCTGCGTCGAGTCGGTGAGGTCTGCGCAGAGTCCTACAACATTGGGATCTGCTTCCCCTGCGATAAGCAACCCCTGGCCGAAGCCTTTGCGTATCGGAACCATCTCGACATCCTTAGCGAAAATATTTTTATTTAAATGTTGATGAATGTTTAGCATTATATTGACTTAAATTATATCATAAATTATACTATAAATATCTTCGGGGATTTCCCGCGACCTCCGCAGGGAGGGTAATTTATAAAAACAGGCTTCCAAAGCCTGTTTTTATTTTTGCCATATCAGCCTCGTCTATTACACCAATCCTATTAAGCATTCTCTTTGAATCCATAACTCTCGCTTGAGATAAAACAACAACCAAATCTCTTTCATTTTGCTTTATTGAAACATACCAGCTTCCCTTCTTTTCCTTGGTGGTGAGGGGTATCCCATAAAAGTTGACCTGGAAATCTTCTTGTACACTAATACCGGTCTACAAAATCGCTTCCCCTTTCCATTTATTTCATGATTGATATTCTCTCCCATGCTAACCCACCAAATTTCCCCATCCTTTATCAGAGGATTATTATTTTCATTGTTATAAAGTTTTTCTTTCAGTTTAATCCAATTTAAAAAATCTTTTATTTGCATAAACTATTCATGTTCGTTCATTATGCGACCGCCCATGGTGCGGAGAGATTTGAGTGCGAGCACAGCTTCGGAGGCATTGGGAGCCTTGCCGTGCCATTCGTACATTCGCTCAAATGCAGGGACACCTTTGCTTGGAATAGTTTTCGCAATTATTACAGACGGCTTCTCAAATGTTGCTTTAGCTTCGCCAAATGCTTTGATAATATCGTTGAAGTTATGTCCATCGATCTCTTGTACATGCCAGTTGAACGCTTTCCATTTGTCAGCCAGGGGCTCTAGTGGCATCACATCCTCGGTAAATCCATCGATCTGGATATTGTTGCGATCTATAATTACAGTTAGATTTTGTATTCTTTCCTTACCTGCTTGCATGATCGCTTCCCAATTCTGGCCCTCGTCCTGCTCACCGTCGCCCATGAAGCAGTAGAACTGCTTGGCTGATGTGCGGCCATTGTCGATGCGATCAGCAAGAGCCATACCGACAGCTTGGGAAAGCCCAGAGCCAAGTGGGCCAGATGAAGTCTCGAGCCCCGGGAGCCACTCGCGATGCGGGTGGCCCTGGAGACGGGAGCCGAACTTGCGGAGCTTCGCAAGTTCGGCGACCGAGAAATAGCCCGCATGAGCCATAGTGGCATATAGTACCGGACAGATATGGCCATTGGATAGCACCACCCTATCGCGATCATTCCAGAACGGATCATGCGGACGATGGTTCAGAACCTTGAAATACAATGCCGTGAAAACATCTGCCATATCGAGTGGACCGGCTGTATGCCCCGAACCAGCAGCGAGAAGCATCTCGATTATAGACTCGCGGATATTATTGGCTGTGAGTTCTAATTCCTTTAATTCAGAATCTTGCATAGGTCTATTATAGCATGTGAAATACTTTCGCTTCCATATATTGCCGAGCCTACGACAAATTTCTCTACACCACTTTGGTATAACTCATTTATATTTTCTACATCTACATGACCATCAACAGAGACCAAAATATCTTTGTTTATTTCTTTCACTTTTTTAATTTGACCAAACACTTTCCCATCTAGTTCTTGATGTTGAAAACCTATTTTATCTATTCCCATACACTGCACAAAGTCGGCGACAGAAATCCATTCTGCAAATTCAGAAATATCTGTAGTAGGCAGGAACGATATTCCTAACTCGCATTCCGCACCATGAACGAGCTTCTCTATCGTATCGAAATCATCTGTGAGTTTCTCGGCCTGAATTACAAATGAAGTTGCCCCTGCTATAATCCATTTCTCTATCGATTCGATAGGACTCCTAACCATTAGATGGATCTCATAGTCGAGCTCCTGCCAGCCTGGCAAGCCTTCGTCTTGATTTACAAATTTATCAAAGTCAGACCATTTGGTATTGTATGGCCAGCATTGAGCTTTGACATAGAACCCATCGCACATATCCACATGCACGCGTTCTACTAGACCCTTTACAGACAGAGCTTTCTCGGTAAAATCATCTAAACTTATTGGTATTATTGCGGGTAAGATTTCCATAGTTTAATTTTTACTTGACTAATAATTATATCTTGCTATACTAGCAAAGTCAGACTTCAAAGGGCACTTCGGTGCCCTTTTGATTTGGTAAATACTCAATATATTTCCTAAGCTTCTTGATATCTATATATTTGGCAATCTTTATAAGATCAACTGAAATCAGGTCTACTTCGTAGTCTAGGTAATTTTTCAAATTTTCATAACCCACCTTCCAACCCAATGTCTTCTGCGAATACAAAATATTGGCAGCATCTATGAAAACCATCGTCCGACCTTTGACAAACTGTTTGATCATTTTACGTTTTCCTATTCTTAAATTTTCCGTAAATCCAACCGGCAATTGACCCTAGTGCAAATAGAATCACAATGGAGAAAATGTACCCAAAAAAGTTTGGGTTAAAAAAGAACCCAGAATTTGATCCAAAAATATTAGTACCGGTTACCGTACTAAATACAAATGGTGGCAAAATAAACACAATTGTGGCTATTGGACCGATTAAGTCATTAAATAGAACCCCAACTACGTACAAAAATACTCCTATACCAACAAATCCTACCCCAACATTCAACCAATGTCTTTTTTGATTTTGCATAATGTTTAAATTAATCCAATTTATTAATTCTCCTGATGTGGCGCTCCTCGCCAGAGAATGCTGTCTCGAGCCAGAGTTCTACGACTTCCTTGGCTTCATCGTTCCCAATAAACCTCGCACCAAGTGAGAGAACATTGGCATCATTGTGCTCGCGTGATAGCGGGATGATTTCGTCATTGCTGCCATAGTAGACGATAGCACGCACCCCCGCGAAGCGATTGGCCGCAATCGCTTCGCCTTGACCTGACCCTCCAATCACGATGCCGCGTGAAAGCCTGTCAATATCTGCCGAGACGGCTTCGCCTACTGGCGAGCAGAAGTCCGGATAATCATCGTCCTCTTCGAATTCGTATGCGCCATAGTCGACCACCTCGTAGCCGAGCGACTCCAAATGCGCCCGGATTTCTTCCTTCATTTCAAACCCTGCATGATCCGCCCCGATATGTATGATTCGTGTGTCTTGCATAAAAATTTGTATATGATATTATTAAGTCTCAAATGGCTTCGGCCCTCCCCGCAAGGGGTCAAAAGAGGAATCGTCTTTTTTCAGGAATGAAATAAGGCGATTTTTTATTTCTTCAAAATCACCCTTGCTTACATCACCTATTTTATACCTTAATCTCTTGCTGTCCATCAATCTCATTTGGGAAAGTATCACACTTGTAGATTTGTCTTCTCCAAACTTAATTTCGAAATAATATTTATTTGATTTTTTCTTCTTTGTTGTTGGTATACCCCAGAAAACTTCATTATTAAATTTCCTGATTATAGCAACTGGCCTGAGAAATTCATCACCTTTGCCATCCTGTTCAAATCCAATATTTACCCCAAATGAAGCAAACCAAATCTCCATTTCGTGAAAAAATGGTCTGTCCTTCTTCTCATGTATTTCACTTTTCTCTCCATTCCATTTTTGAAAATCTTTCTTCATCTTATTTATAGAAATCTTCTTCTTCGTAATAATAAGACTGCTCTATACCTTTCATAAAGACTTCGCGATCGTTTATTCCGTCAGTCAAAGAAGCCCGGGTGATCTCCCGAATCTCGAGGCTGTTTACGGGACTTCGCTGCATTGCGTTTAAATAATCAGATTTGTCTACCTTGACCCAGTCAACACATTGTTTAATATTTTTTTTCAAAATCAGATCAAGCCAAATCCTCATGCTCCGCCCATTACCTTCCATAAATGGATGTGCAATGTTCATCTCCATGTATTTAGCAATGATTTGCTCAAATGTGTTTTCTGGCATTTCATCGATCTTTTTTAGCACTTCGTCTAGGTACAAATAGGAAGCGAACCTGAAACCTCCTTTGCTTATATCCTTCTTGCGAATCTGACCAGCAAATTCGTAGAGTTCACCAAACAAATATTGGTGTATTTGCTGCAAACCTTTGATTGTACCAATCTCGAAATTTTCGATTTCTGTACTACCGAAAAGCTCCTTGGCTCGTTCTTTGCTTATTTGATCGATATTCTTACTCATAATTTCCTTATATTATTTACTAGCTCAAATACTTCCCTGTCTTTATAACATGTGCGACGAGCGTGTTGGTGTAGCCGAACTCGTTGTCATACCAAGCGAGGACTTTCACTAGATTGCCACCTACAACACGAGTCATAGCCAGGTCAGCGATAGATGCGTGCGGGTTACCAATGATATCTCGAGAAACTAGGTCCTCGTCAGAGACAGCAAAAATGTTCTTCCATTTGTCTGATGCGGCTGCATCCGAAAGTATTTTATTAACCTCTTCTACTGTAGTCTCGCGTTTGCTTATAAATGTTATATCTGCGATAGATCCTGCAACCACTGGCACACGGACCGAGATACCGTCGAATTTGCCGGCGAGGTCGGTGATCACCTGTCCTACAGCAAGTGCTGCACCAGTTGAAGATGGGACCATGTTCATCGCTGCCGCTCTTCCCTCTCTCATGTCTTTCTTCGATGGAGCATCTACAAGTGACTGTGAGGCAGTGTAAGCGTGGGTAGTATTGAGGATCGCCTTCTCGATCCCGATCGTGTTGTGGAGGATAGAAATCACTGGGCTAGAAGCATTGGTGGTACATGATGCGTTCGAGCTGATCACCTTTTCCTTGAGCGAATCGCAGTTTACCTCCATGAGCACCATGCCTTCGGTGGCGTCTTTGCCTGCACCTTTGGCTGGAGCCGATATCACAACTTTCCTCGCACCAGCATCGATGTGCATGCGGGCTTTGTCGTATTCGGTAAAGAATCCTGTAGACTCTACAACCACGTCGACGCTTAGATCCTTCCACGGAAGTTTCTGGGGTTCTTTCTCACTTATATATCTGACTTGCTTGCCGTTTATAACCAAACCACCGTTCTCTACCTTGATATCGAGATTGGATTTGCCATATACAGAATCGTATTTGAGCAGATACGCGATATTGTCTATAGATGTGAGGTCGTTAATCGCTACTACTTCTAATTCCCCCCTGTCATGAGCCGCCTTTAGAAAAGCTCGCCCGATTCTCCCTGCACCATTGATTGCTACGCGAATTGCCATGTGTTTGTGAATGTTAAGTTAATGGAGATATTATAACATATAGTATAATTACTCCATGCTTATCAAAAAATGGGTGAATTAGATGAGAAGGATCAGGCAAAAGTAAAAGACGGATTTCTCCGTTTTTACTCCTAATATTTTCTCTCTTGCGAGAGAACAATGGGTAACCCCAAATATGTATATATTCTAAGGTTTAAATGCTTAAATGTCACCATGTCAGACCCAAGTTAAAATGACATCTTGTATTAATGTATCTATGTGTTCTGGTATTATGTATCTAGCAAAATTTTTTAAAGGTTAAACTTTCTCCACGGATGACCCTTTGGTGCTTTGCGGAATGGCTTCTGTCTAGTTA
>JANNXY010000006.1:0-4366 GCA_031409775.1 bacterium
TAACTAGACAGAAGCCATTCCGCAAAGCACCAAAGGGTCATCCGTGGAGAAAGTTTAACCTTTAAAAAATTTTGCTAGATACATAATACCAGAACACATAGATACATTAATACAAGATGTCATTTTAACTTGGGTCTGACACTATGAAATCTGCTTTAGGTAGCTCGCGAGTTCTGGGACGGGAACTGTGTTCTGGGACCTGGTACTAGAGTCGCGGACTATCACGGTGTTGTCGAATGCCTCCTTCTGACCCATCAGTATCACATACGGGAACTGCTCATGCTCGGCTATGGACAGCTGAGCGGACAATTTGTCCCTGGAAATGCTCTGATAGAGAGGGACTTTAGCTTTGCGGAGGATCTCTATGACCTCGAGGCTCTTTAACTTGGCTTCGAACCCGATCTGGATAAAGAAGAATTTGGATTTCTTGAGCGGCTTTATGGGCTGTTTTGTCTTGGAAAGGGGTGGCAGGTACAGTGTGATACCGACAGCGGGGATGTCTTTCCTATCACCTAGCTTCTTGGCTAGACCATCGTACCTGGAGCCTGCTGCGACTATGGATTCACCGCTTTTGGCATCGGCACAGGTGATCATAAACACAGTCTCGCTCGAGTAACCCCGGTGGCCGACAAGCGAATTGGAGACCCTATAGTCTATCTTGAGTGTCTCGAGGAATTCTAGGACTTCTTGGAAATGTGCTCTACCTGCTTCATTTAGATAGCTTATGGATTGGGGAGCCTTGGTTGCTATTTCGTCTCCTTCCTCGATCGCGCAGGTGTGGGCAGTGAGAACATCCTTTTTAAATATCTGGCGGCAAGAAGGGGAGATGACAGATATGTTCTTGCGATAATAGTTGGTGATTTCTTTTTGGAATCGGGCGATAGTGTCGCGACCACCGATGCTGTTGATGTGAACGCATAGATCCTTTAGGCCTTCTTCCTTTAGGATTGATATCGCTGTCTGGATGATGGTGGCTTCCGCAATACTCTTGTCTGTGCCGACTATATCGACGTTGACTATACGCTTCTTGGATTTCTTGTTGGCGTAGGTTCCCTCTGTCCATAGAGTGATAGGTTGTGGTAGGGACTGGATGGACTCAGTTCGGACAGCTTTGATCACAGCTACTTTGTCCTCGGCTGGGGAGAACATGTCGTCTCCCTCGAGCGCTTTAATAGACTTGATACTAGCTAGATCATGCTTGTCCATGTGGACTCTGGGAGCGATATGACAGCCATAGTAGCAAGCGACATTGTATGCTGGATCAGCAGTGGCGCATGCATGCTTCTCGGAAGATTTGGATGGTTTTGCTAATTGAGCTTTCATTGGGTTTCTTTGCCAGGGAACAGGTCTATTGTATCAAATGGATACAATCTGACGAATGGTCGGCCTACCAGATATTTTTTGTTAAGCGGACCCCACACATGTGAATCGGAACTCACGGGGCGGTTGTCACCAAGTACGAAGTATTCATCGGCAGATAGCTTAATCGATAATTCTGCGTCTGTTTCGTATTTGAGATATGATTCATCCAGAACGAATCCGTTTGGGTTGGAGATGTTTCTGATCGTGATAACCTTGCCTGAGATAGATATGGTTTCGCCTGGGAGGGCGATTATTCTCTTTATGAAATATCTCTTGGGATCTAGTGGGTATTTGAACACCACCACATCGCCTCTGGTAGGTTCCTCCAATCTGTATGTGATAGCATCTACTAGTAGGTAGTCTTTGTCTTTGAAGGTTGGGTACATAGATTCACCAGATACGACAAATGGCTCTATGACAAATAGCCTAAGAGGCAGTATTATAAACAGTACAAATAAAATAAATCGAATGAATTCTCCTGATGGTGACTTCTCTTTTGAAGTTAAAGAATTATTCATAAGTTTTATAATAATAATGTTATTTGGTAAGATAAGCAAATATGAAATATATAATTGGTTTGGGAAACCCGGGAATAGAGTACGAAAGCACACGTCATAATGCTGGCAAGATCGTGTTAGGGTTGCTAAAAGAGCTCTATAGTAGTAAGAAAGTTACATATATCGAACAGGATACATTTATGAACCATAGTGGCAATGCTGTAAAGAAGTTGATAACAAGCAAGAAAAAGGCAGCAGGCCTAGTAGTGATTTATGACGACCTAGACCTGCCAGTAGGCAAGATCAAGATATCATTCAACAAATCTAGTGGGGGACACAAAGGTGTCGAGTCGATAATCAAGCAAGTAAAGACCTTGGAATTTATTAGAATTAGGATCGGAATTGGTAAAGGTAAAAATCCACAGAAGCATATAATGGAGAATTTCAAACCAGAAGAAATGAAAATTCTAAAGAAGTTAAGCAAGAAAATCGCCGAGGCGCTCGAAATAATTGTAGAAGAAGGATGGGAGAAGGCCGCGAGTTTGTATAGCAATTTAGAGGTTTAGTGTATAATTAGCTATTAACCTTAATCCAACAATATGAATAACAAAGATTTGACAGTAGAGGCTCCGCGAAGCCCGTATGAGAGGATCAATGGGTTCGCGATACTCGCGAGGACGATAGACAAATGTCGCGCCGTGATCGCAGGGCAGAATGGTGAGTATCACTTCAACTGTCCGCTAGATCAGGTGTTATTTGGATGGAAAGGCATCGACGCCGAGGAATTCAAGGCATTTGTAGCGACCGGTGCGACAGACGAAGAAATAGGGAATTGGGTATTCGAGCATGGGACAGAAAAGAGCAAAGACGAAGTCGATGCTTGGTCTGATGCATTCAAGACTGATTTCTCATATAGCACCAATGACAAGAAAGAATGGTTCACTGGCGAATGCGCACGACTGGGGATCGACCCTAACACGCACACGTTGTTCGACTATCTGGATGTAGATGACAAGGCAAGTTTCGGGAAATAATTCATACTAAAAGCCGCGCGCCCATGGCGCGCGGCTTTTAGTTAATTCATTACTTCGCTACAAATGACAATGTCATTTTCTGTTCTTTGGGGTCGAATACGTTTATTTTGAAATCATAAACCTTGCCGAGCTCCAGAGTGCTTCGTAGCTTCTCTTCGGAATTACCGAACTCTGATACATGCACGAGTCCAGCTACACCTTCTTCGATAGATGCTAGGGCACCATGCTTGTTGTATTTGATAATGAGGCCTTTGACCTGCATGTCTTTCTGGTATCTCTTGCCGGCTTCTACCCATGGGTTGTCTTTGAGTGCTTTGATAGATAGGGAGATCTTGCCTTCTTTGACCTCGATCACTTTTACTTTGATCTTGTCACCGATCTTGTAGATTGCCTTTGGGTTTTCTACTAGAGCCCAGTCCATTTCTGAAATGTGCACGAGACCTTCTAGGTTGTCTTTGAGTTTAATAAATACTCCAAAGTCGACCGCTCCTGTGACTTCACCTGTTGCGGTATCGCCTACAGAGTAGCTTGCAGCTGCGGAAGACTTCTCTTCTTCGCCAGGACCCTTCTCGGAGAATATAAGCTTGCCGTCTTTGGGTGTAGCACCAATGATGAGTACGGTGAGTTTGGTACCTACCAATTTCTTGAGTTCAGTGAGAATCTTGTCTTTATCACCGTCTTCTACACGTGGATAGTGATCACTCTTGAGCTGGGATGCTGGTAGGAAGCCCCGGATGCCTTGCCAAGCGAGGATTAGACCTCCTTTGTTGGCCTCGAGTACCAGTAGATCTAGCGCAGACTTCTCGGCGATAGCTGTTTCGATTTCACTCCAGATCAGAGCTTGCTTAGCTTCTTTGAGCGATAGCTCGATGTAGCCGTCTTTACCACTTGGATCTACTACCTTGGCGGTTACAGAGTCACCTACATGGCTTTTCTTGATTATATCCCTAGCTGTGATGTATTCACGTCCGTAGATGAGACCAGTTCCAAACGGGGGAAGGTCCACATACATGGCGTTACCGTCGATAGCTATTACGGATCCTTCTATCAGATCTCCAGCGATAGGGGGGTTTTTGGAATCTTCGATGTATTTATGCATCACGGAATCCGGGTTGATTTTTACAGTCATTTTTATTGCGCGATTAGGGTCGCCCAAGCTTCCGTTTGCATAACTATCATCACAATAAACGGGGTGAGGCTTGGGAAACGGGTAATAATTTCAAAACCGCGATAGAAGCATAGATTACTATAGAATAGGGAATTTGTAAATCAAATAAAAAACCCACCTCACTATGTGGGCTTTGCTGAGAGATGGACCCACTTTCGTAGTGGACTTAGGCCCCTTCCACCTATAACTTGATACATCCTCCATCTATCTGTATACTGTAGGTATGACAACCATAGATAAATACTCTCGTATGCGTCTTTTGTTAAATGAAAAGCAGTGGAGACAGTACCTCGCTACCGAAGCAG
>JANNXY010000007.1:0-11903 GCA_031409775.1 bacterium
GAGGAGTTTTCCCTTGGCCCAGTCACGGAAGGCCTTGGGAGGAGTTTTCCAATTCTGTTCGAGCCAAACGAGTTCACGCAGGCCGAAGTGGCCGTTAATCAGATCGGTGGGCGGGACTTGATAAGTCTTACCCGCTTTGTCTTCCCCGATCTTGTAATCATCGACGAGCGAGGCGAGGATCTGATGACCCGTCGGACGAGTTTTACTTCCCGTCTGACTAGGATGAAACCACGCATCGGATGATAGCCTGGTAGGGTCGAGCGCCTTTGGCTCGGACACACCAGTTAGGATCTCCCCGCGCGACCAATTGGGGGATTGCGGAGTGGGTAGTGTTGCGACCTGGATTATGATGGCAAGAGGTGGTTCCTCCTTCGGTGCAGGAGCAACTTCTTTTTCAGCACTCCAACATAGCTCTTTTCGCAGAAAAAGTGTTGATTCCTGTTCCCAGATATCACCACCTTTTCCACTGAGTTTGTTAGCATGATCGAGCAGAAGGCCGAGCCGATTATTCGGAACGTCCACTAAAGCTCGCACAAGCGAGCCGAGAATGTCTTTAGACATAGTCTTTTTACCTTTCAATTAACTTTGTGATGAACTAGAGCCTAGAACCAATAAATCGGTCCTAGAATTGACTCGAATTCTGCCTACTATTATAGCACATAAGTATAGAAAAAGTCAACGGTGGCACGTACCTACCACCCTAGAGCATTATTCTGTCACTTGTTCCATAGTGTTCGCGAAATTGGGATCGGTCGATAGACGGGTGTTGACTGGGTCTTGGAACTTCTCCGATATAGTCTGCTTGGTAAACGCATCAATCCCTGTATATGCCATGTCTGTGACAAGGTTGGGAACATTGCCTACTTCGTTCGCATTAGGGAATAAGCTAACCTGGAATGCCACTTCCCTGACTTGGCGACTATGCCCAGTACCGGCTGGTATACTACCGGCATTCCAAGTGACTTTGCCGGTCTCTTCGTCAAATACGACTTTGTCCCCCGCCGGAGAGACCTGACCGAGCCATGATACCGACTGTGGTAGAACGCCCGTTACCGTAGCATTGCTTATATCGTTCGATGTGTTGGTAAGTGTCCAGATCACGGTGTAGGTTGTCTTCTGCTCGGGTTTGGGCGGTAGTGGGCCAGAATTTGTAAATGGACCTATATAGTAGACAGCACGAGCGTTCATAAGCATTTCTGTAGATACTTTCAGTTTGCGCTCTATGCTTGATTTTATTTCTTCTGGTACGCGTGAGTCCGATGCACGTTTAGCTGCGACTGATATGTCGATGTCGACTTCTTGATTTTTTACCAGGGCACTGAACTTCTCGAACGGAATCGTTGCTAGAGTAAATGTGACGAAGCCTTCTCTGCCCGGCATAAGCATAGACAGGTCAGGAGTATTCTGCTTGTTCCATGTGATTGTGTTATCTACGGATTTGTAGAAGCCACCTAGTGCATCGATGGATTTCTTGTCTAGTGCCTGTCCTGACAGTCTGGCAGTGATTGTGACATCAGTTAGGGGTACTTCTAGGTTGTTTTTATATTCTATCTTGGCTGTTGCAACTCTACCCGCAGTTGAGAAAACTTCTGTAGATGCTGGTTCGTCGTTTATCAGTAGATCCGTCGCCAGAAATGGCTTCACTAGATTTACTTTCTCTAGAGATGAAGCAAATAGCCCTGCGATCTTTTTATTATCTAGCTTATCGGCAACACCACCTTCGAAGCGAAAGAATCTCTCTACTTCACTATCTCCAGAGAAATTCCCACGGATTTTTATTGTACTTGTAGACAATGCCTTGAGACTCGCGATGCTCCATATATTGTTACCGCCTAGAGGCTCTGGCACAGATCCGATATAGTTGAATCCATCTGGATAAGATGCTTTGACCAGCATGTTGCGGAGTTCTTGGTCAGTATTGGATCGGATATTGAGACTGAGTATGACTTCTTGGTTGATCGTTGCTTCCTTGAGCGTATCTAGTACGAACTCCACAGGAGCAGTCTCGATGAGCACATCGAATGTCTTTGATTTGCTATACGGTGCGTTGGAATCAGGTATACGGTATTCTGCTGTTACCGTGATAGGCTGCTTCTCACGCTCTGCCCCAAATAGGATAGAGGAAATGGATCTGGTAACTCTCTGCCCAGCAGGTACAGAACCGAGGGACTCACGAGAGTCGGTGAGATCTATGCTGATATCCCGAGGGTCTTTGGTACCAGGAGGATAGGTAACCACTAGATCCACAAAATCGATCGGGAAATTGTTGCGGTTCTCGATAGCAACTACGGATGTGAACTCCCTGCCACCAGGTGTCGATACCGGCCCAGTTACAGTAACATTAACATTGTTCCCTGCACCTGCTTTGTTCACAACATAATCCCAAGCGAAATAAAATGAACCCGCACAGAAAAGTAATGCAACAACTGCAAATACCCATGCACCCACACGATGCGGCTCTACAGGTATCTCATACAGAGGCAGATCATCATCTACTGGCATAGGTTTCCAATCCCGTGAATGGTCAGAGGTCTGAGCAGTGAGTGTCCGGGAGGATTTGGGTACAGCTTCTGGATTCTGTGAGTATAGATCCTGGTCTATTTTGTCTAATTTACTTCCTGATTTATCTCGCATTATCGAATTATATCACAATAGATGTATTACAAATGCGTTGAATGGAGTGATGTGTTAATTATTTTAAGTATTTCAACTTTATACTTCTGGATATCTATTATAGATTCGGTTGTGATTTTATTTATTAGAAAATCATTGGTTACATCATTCTCCCCTACATAACCCAGAGCAAACAAGATTCGTAACACAGTCACCAACTCGATAGATTCTATAGCTATATGACCTCCCCCAAATTCATCTAGGTTTGTAAATAGATCCACTATTATATAGAATACGTCACTCACTTTATCCTCACCATGTATGAGTTTGTCCAATAGGGAAAATACTCTCGCCACACATTCAATGTGTCTGGCTAAACTGATAGATTCAGCACTCGTTACTCTCCAGACTTCCCTGCCACGTACTACTGTAACCAGCGCTCTAGAATAAATCTCGAGCGAGTAACGAAGTTTAGATTCTTCCTTCCTTATCCCTGCCGCTCTGGCCCATATGGAACCGAGGTCGGGTGTGATCAGGAAGAAAGTCGCATCTGCTTCCCCATAATTCCTGCTCGATATAACAAACGCTTCAGTGGTGTATTTGTGATGGGACATGGACAAATACTATCATATATGTTTATATTATGCTTGCTATGACGATAAGGCAGTCCTCTAGCATGCTAGTACATTGAAACAAAAAACAACAATGACATCACATAATTCAATTCCCGAAAAGACCTATATGCACCTTGGAGAGAGTACTGAGTCTGAACTTGTTGGGAGTAACACCTATAACATAGTAAGGAAAATGATTGCCACCGAGTTCTGGTTATCATTACAATTTCGTCAGCGGCTTTATCTTTATTTGACACAAGATCGAGCCCTCGAAGGTGACCCAAGTTTCAGTATCTGTAGTGTTGTTTTTGACGCTGATGGATTAAGATTCGATTACCCAGAGCGGAATCCAAGATTGCCCTGGGAAGGTCTCCAGAGACGACACGGTGCTACTCTGAAGATGTTTACTTACGCATATGCTCTTATAACTTAAAGTATTCCTCATTGTAGGATACTTTAAGATTTTTATCTCTTCTTTATCTCAATCCTTAACTCCCCCTCGCTTGCATCGATTGAATCCATGCCAGCGATTTTCTTGATTTCGCTTTCAAATACCTTGATCATTTCGAGGCTGTCTGCGTTGGTAGTTATCGTAAGTGTGCCTTTATCCCCTACGTTCCAATTCTCTTCCTTTCTTTTATCCTGAATCATTCTCACCAGCTCGCGCATATCGCCCTCCATCTTTAGTTCTGAAGTAATGTTTGTATCCAGCTCATCTTTTTCGCCTACCTTTACCATTTTCACATTCAATTCATCAGCGATTATATTTAAATATTCTGGAGCGAGTTTGGCTTCTGTCGCAAAGGTAAAAGAAGCTAGAGGTTGTCTAACTTTAATTTTTGAATTATTTCTACTTGCTAAACCTAGCTCAACCATACTTCTTACTAATTTCATGTTATTAATAACCTCCAAATCAACTTCGGAATATTCCGGCCAGGATTCCAAATGCACGCTTTCTTTGCCATTTGGACCTGCAATTTTCTTGTAGAGATACTCTGCATAGAACGGCATAACGGGAGCAATGAGTTTAGAAATTTCTATCAGAGCCCAGTGAGTGGTAGCGATCGCATCGTTTCTCTCTACCACATCATCTGACTTGAACCTGTCACGAGAACGTCGCAGGTACCATGTAGATAGATCATCGATGAGGGACACTATCGGTCGCATAGCTCTGTCTATCTCGTATTTGTCTAGACTCTCGGTGATGCTTATACCGCTTTCACTTACTCTAGCTACAATCCATTTATCTAGAATGTTAGTTGATAGTGAGAAGTTGAAAGTTGTGAGATTGGTTGCATAAAGCTCAAAGAAAGTTGCAACATTATCGAGTCTCATTATGACTTTCTTGTTTATTTCATCGACACCCTTTTCCGAGAAGCATACATCCTCTGCCTTGACCGACGGACTCTGCATGAGGAAGAACCTCACGGCATCAGCGCCGTATTTCTCTATCGTGGGCATGATGGGTGGGAAATTGTTCTTTGACTTGGACATCTTCTGACCATCTTCGGCTAGTATGAGCCCGTTTACGATCACATTGCGATACGGAGACTCGCCGAATAATGCTGTGCCCAGTATAAGCATCGTATAGAACCAGCCACGCGTCTGGTCTAGACCCTCGGCGATAAAGTCGGCTGGGAAATGCTTCTGTCTGAACTCATCATGATGTGCGAATGGATAGTGTATCTCTGCATACGGCATCGACCCAGACTCGAACCAACAATCAAATACATCCGGGACCCTCCTCATCTGCCCACCGCAACCACAAGCAAGTTCAACCTGATCTATGTGTGGACGATGGAAATCCAGCTCGTATTCATCGTTGTGTGGTAGTGGGATGAATTCTAGAGGCTTGAGATGCCCTGTCTGCAAGAAATCCCCCGCCCACAGGTTCACCAGATCTCTGTCATGACCACCGAGTGTTACAGCAAATATCATAGATGCAGGGGCATCGTGAGTCACGATGAGGATATTCTTCCCAGAATGCTTGGCATCGATATCATAGATAAATTCCCCCACCCTCTTGGCAACGTCTTTTATATTTTCCCCACCTGGAGTCCGCTTTTGCAATTGCTCTTTCACAGAGTTAAAGTATCTATGATACTCCTCTATGTCCTGACCGTCGAAGTCCCCGAATCCGTATTCCCGCAACCTCTCATCTACTACAACCTCCCCAGCGAAACCGATGTTTTCTTGGACTATTTCTGCTGTCTCTATGGTCCGAGCAAGCGGAGAAACATAGACCATATCTATATTCTGATCTCTGAGTGTATGAGCAACCAACGCTACTTCTTCACGACCTTTGTCAGTAAGGTGATAGGATTTTGCAATATCCGAACTTGTGACGTTTAGAATATTGTGCTCACCCTCCCCATGACGCATGACGAAATATTTGTTGCGAGGCTTGATGCGGGATTTGATATCTGACAAGCTTCCTACAATCTCTGTCTTTTTACATTCATTGCATTTCCACACTGGGATAGGTGCACCCCAGAACCTCTGCCTGGACACATTCCAGTCTGGTGACCCCTCTAGCCATCTACCGAACCTGTTCTCACCTATCGCTTCTGGTATCCATCTGACAGATTTGTTCTGCTCGATCATTTTGTCTTTGATCGCGGTGACTTTCACAAACCATGACGAGGTAGCATAGTTGAGCAGTGGAGTATCACATCTCCAGCAATGCGGATACGTGTGCACAATCTTTTCTTTTTTAAATAATTTATTTTCTCGTGCAAGCCATTTGATGATTTCTATATCTGTTTTCTGATGGCCATCCTTCTCGTCTGATTTGGGCTTAACATATAATCCTGCAAAGTCCGCCACCTCCGGCTTCATGCAACCATCTTTGCTTACATGCTGGATAAATGGCAAATTTTCCTTCAGAGACAAATTGTAGTCATCATTCCCAAACGCTGGCGCGATGTGGACCACGCCAGTTCCACTCTCGGCATCGACGAAATCAGCAGCATATATCTTCCAGGCGTTCTCTTTGTTTTTAATTTCAGAATTGTTTACATAATATTCGAAAACAGGTTTGTAGGATTTGCCGACCAAATCAGCCCCTTTAAATGTTCTTAAAATTCTGAAATCTTTAACAAAAGCTTTCTCCACAGTATTCTTTGCAACTATGTATTTATTACCATGGACTTCTCCTTCTACCTCTACATAATCAATTTCGGGATTTATCGCGAGAGCTACATTGCCGGGCAGAGTCCACGGGGTTGTCGTCCAAGCAATGAGGAAGGTGTTTGGTTCATCAGAAAGTTCACATTCTACATATACAGAAATATCTGTGATGTCTTTGTAGCCTAGGTTCACTTCGAAGTTAGATAATGTCGTTTCGCACCTAGGACAGACATGCATCGATTTAAATCCTTCGTAGACCAAGCCTTTGTCATGCAGAGTTTTAAATACCCACCAGACGGACTCGGTGTAGCTAGAATCCATAGTACGATAGTCGTTTGCCATATCCACCCACCTGCCTACTCTGGGTACTATGCTACACCATTCACCAGCGTATCGGAGTACACTTTCTTTGGCCTTCTGGTTAAATTTACCTATTCCATAGTCTTCTATATCCTTCTTACTTTTCAGTCCCAGCTCTTTCTCTATCAGGTTCTCGATAGGTAGACCGTGACAATCCCACCCCCATCTGCGCCTAACTCTATACCCCCGCATAGTCTTGTACCTGGGTATGAGATCTTTGAGCGTAGTTGGGAGTAGGTGGCCGAAATGCGGAAGTCCTGTAGCAAATGGTGGCCCATCGTAAAAGACGAATTCACCATTCGGTGCATCCTTGTCTAGGGTTTTCTCGAAAATCTTCTGCTCTTGCCAGAATTTGAGTATTGCTTCTTCGCGTTCTTTTGCCATATTATCCCCCATCATAGCCGAAAATGGGTATTTGTTCAAAAGTGAGCCTACCCATACAGCTGAGCATGGGTTCCGATATCTAGGAGAACGATACCAATTTCTCTTACTTTATAGTGAACTCTTACATCAGCTGTAACATCGAAACTTCTAACTCCGATATATTTACCGCGGAGGGCATGATTATTCAGAGAAAAATGAAACTGATCGTTAATAAAGATTTCGAGAACAATAAAAAACTTATCTTGTATCTTTTTGGATTGCTTGCGAAAGGCTTTCTTGAATTTTTTGTGCTGATCAATATCCATCTTATTATTTCAAAAGATATTTCCTCAAATCACTCATATTTTTAAATGGTCCTTTTAAATTTTTTCCTTTGTGAATATCGTCTAGAATACTATCCATTTTTTTCTCGGTCTTTCGATTAAATTCTGGCTGTGTTGAAAAAACTATTCTCCTTTCCGCAATAAATGTCCTGAGGCTAGAGTTGATCACAGTGCTGAGAGTGAGCCCCATTTGGCTTGCGAGTTTCGCAGCTTGTTCCTTTACATCATTATCGATTTTTAAACTTGTTGTTGTTTTCATAATACTAAGTATATACTAGGTATTATTAATGTCAATATTTTGAAATAACAACAAAAATGTAGTTAGGGTGCAGTAGAAGTAAAAAACCTCCGATTCAGGAGGTTTTTTACTTATCTATCTAGTAGCGCATCGAGTCCTGCAAATATCTGCTCCAGTTCAGTCTGGGTTATCTCGCCGATCTTCTTTACTACCCTTTCCTTTGAAACCATTCTTGTTTGACCAATTAAAACTTCTGATCTTTTATCTAGTTTATTTAATTCCCTAGGCTCTATAACTATGTCTTGTGGATATAACTTTATTTTTGAGGTCATTGGACAAACCATTACCATTTCCGATAAATTAAAAGAGTTGCCAGAAATTACTACTGCGGGCCGACTACCTCTTTGTTCTTTGCCAACAGTTGGACTAAATTTCATAAAAACTATATCCCTTTGTTTTAATCCTTCTCCCATTCTAATATTTGATTACACCAATCATCCATCCCCTCTTCGGCCAACTCCATCCATTCTGGATCATTCTTCGCGTCCTTATATCCCTCTGCGATCTGTCTCTGCACTTCTTGCTTTTGCCATTTGGTGAAAGCTTCGATCAATATATCGTTCTTTGGAATATTTAATTCTTTGGACACTAGATCAAGCTTAGTAAGCATTGAGATAGGAAACGTAGTAGTGAAATTTCGGGTCTTTATCATATGTGTATTATACATGTGTAGAAACATGTGTCAAATTACCTGTTTATAGCCTAGGGGGAAAATAGCTGGTACAAATTCTACACAATGGTATAATTTGGGGTATTAGAACTTTAATGTAAAAACAATGAAACTACACATGATCACGTCTATACTTCTAGTAATAGGAGGATTGAATTGGCTTTTGGTAGGGTTATTTGGTTGGGATATTAGTGCACTTTCGTTTATCGGAGGAATGGATTCAGTGATCGCCAAGATAATTTACATCCTAGTTGGATTGTCAGCTATCTATGAGATTTTCACTCACAAGAAAAACTGCAAAGCTTGCTCGGAAATGTAGGGATAAATTTAAAATATTAAAAACCCGCAGGTTAACCTACGGGTTTTAAACTTGCACATAATACGTCGTCGCCTAATGGACGTTGCGACGACATGATTTCGACTAAATCACATACTTCATATACCTTCCCTCTTTCTTTACGAAAGCGTCTTTGGGTTCGAATTTGTATTTGTAGCCGTACATATTGGTAAGCTTGGAGCCATCGACAGTGATCGGATATGAATAGGACTTCCAGCCACCTTTGGAGGTTGTGATCTTGCCTCGAGTAATATGCCACATGATAAAGAAAGCGAAGCGAATGAGCTGGGGGTGGATCTTCACTGCTTTCTTGTTCACCGCAGCTGCCATGTCAGGCCCCCTCACAACATCACCTGGAGGACAGATGTTGAATACTTCGTACTCACCTTTCAGATCATTGAATGCTAGAAGCTCTACGACGTCCACCACGTCGTCTTCGTGGATAAACTGCCTGCACCATTTCTCTGTAATAGGTACAAACGATACAAGCATTTTCACCACACTATATGCCCATGATCCAGATAACTGTCCTGACAGTGCAGACTGGAGACCGAACCTGATGCGAGAGTATCTACCACGCGGACCAGTGATCGCAGCTGGGCGGACGATAAATATCTGCGGGATATTCTCGGGCTTGTTTGAACTACTTCTTATATTTGCGTATTTTTCTTCTAGATGTTTCTCGGTAATCCTTTTTTCTTCTGCGTAGAGATAATCTGTAACCCTGAAAGGTTCAGATTCTTTGTACCGATGCTCGATAGTATTGTCCGGGAAAGCACCGTATGATGCGACTGTAGAGAAATGTATGAGTTTCTTTACGGAAGACGTAGAGAATACGAAGTCAAAGACTGCATCAGACCCATCGATGTTCCATTTCCACTGGACATCTTTGTAGCCATACATTTCCCGTATCTGCCATGCTGTATGTATCACGACATCTGGAGCGAATTCCTTGGCTTTGTCCTGCCAATCGCTCTTGTATAAATTTGTCTCAATAAACTCTACTTTATTATTTCCCTTCAACATTTCTGGAAAAAGCTCTTTATCGATTGCGAGAATCCTTTCTACATCGCTCCTTTTAGAAAATTCCAAACACAACATCGTCCCCACATATCCCGCCCCACCGGTTATAAGTATTTTCATATATATATAAATATACACTAAATCTAGCTAAATTAGGAGGTGTCCACTTTTATACCCTATTGGCTAAAATAAAGTAACACTTACTTTGGTCAAGGCTATTATACATAGTACTATATTATGAACACTCTATAATCTACTTAAACATCGATCCAGAATCCTCTTGAACACCTGCGGAAGATCACTGGCTTCTTCTGCCATTTCCTTGTCCGGGGTATAGATTTCTATCGCACTTTTGGCAGAATCTGTGATCGCTACCCCCACAACTACGGCTCCAGAATCGCGCAATTTCTGCAATTCTTTCTTTAGCTTTTCTGTATCGTCACTACCGCCATCCGTCATCACTATTACAAGCTTCAACCTCTCGCCATTCATTATTTCTAATTTGGTTTTTGGATCTATTGCATCCGCTATTGCTTTGACCGCTTTGTAATCCGCAGTACTTCCTGGAGCAGACGATAATGCTTTATACATCCCCACCCGCTCTTTCTCTGTTAGATTCGGTGCTAGGTTCTTTAAACTTTCTACATCACTTCCAAATGTCAGACATTCTGTACGGATAGATAGCGGGTATTCTATGTCTGGAGCATCGAGTGCAAGCGTCTTGTAGAATTCCTGCATGGCTTCAAGTAGGAGCATCGCGGCCTTCCTCTGCTCTATGAGCTTCTCACCTTGCATTGATCCAGAAGTATCACAAACGATGTGCAGGTCGAAATTTGATATTATTTTCTCCAACTTCGGCCTCGTATCTATCTCTTCCCAAACTTTCGGCTTGGGCACTCCCGCTCTAGACTCTACGTATGCCTCTGCTGGCAATACCAAGACATCACCCTCTTCCTGGGGAAATACTGGAACCTGCATATCCCTTTTCCTCTCCTTTACTATCCTCTCGAATTGTTTACGTAATTCATCTATCGCTTTCTCATTAGTTTCGCTATCCACGATACTATCTACTTCTCGCTTCTTCCAACTACGATAATTTTCTAGATCATGCAGATCTACACCTTCCTTAGCTGCATATGCTTCGAGAGCTTTCTGTTCTGGAGATTTACTTTTTTCTTTTTCAGTCTTCACCATTTGCTCCACCAACTTTTCTAATTCTTCTGGTGAAAGGTCGATTGGTTGTGGATTATTGTCCCAGAACTTCTGATACTCTCCTTCGAATGATTCGCCTGGCTTTTGACTTTCTCTATCTTCCTTTTTAAATTTATCTAAAATAGGCTTGATAAATTTCTCCTGAAAGTCAATTCTATCTGCCATAGTAGTTTCTGGTCTAGAGAAAAGATGGAGTAATTCCTTGAGTTTATTGTATTCTGCCCTCACATCTGGAGCAAGCACAGAATCCTCTCGCGTAATCTCATCACGCTTCAATGCATAAGCAAATTGCAAATGCTTGGGAAGTTTGGTCAGATCTGGATCAGGGAATTGCTTGGTGATACATAGATCCCGAGAAGATCCTACCAAGACTGGTGCGCGCTTCTCGACACTTGCATCCATCTTCACATCATCATAGCAATTGTCGGCTATCCTATAGGCCTCGTCTGCTTTGAGTTTGGCTTGGTGCTTTCTCCATTTCCTTGCTCCATCTTTGCTCTTTATAAGTTCCTCGAGCTCACGCATATGCTCGCATTCATGCAGGGTGGATTTCAGGGCAAACCTCGGCTCGAACCCTGCTTCACTCCAGTACCTAGTCGAATAGTAGAGAATCCTCTTGTCCAAATCTACGGCAAATGTATCTAGCTTTCCGTCTTTTGTGTCGATATCATCCCCACATTCGATAGTAAATGACCCGTCATCGGCATAATGGTCTAGGAAATTCCTCGCTTTCTCAAACTCTTCTTGAATCTTCTTTCGAAGCAGTTCTTTCTCGACGTCTTTGGGATCTACTATTTGGATTGGTCTTACCCCCTAATTTGAGACTCCTATTTCTTGATTTTCAGATACACCGGTTAGCAATAATTTCTCCGACTGATAATAATTTGCTTCAAACTCCACTGGACTCACATAGCCCAAGGAAGAATGAAGTCTTTTGGTA
>JANNXY010000008.1:0-10144 GCA_031409775.1 bacterium
CATTTTCTAATTCCGGGTTTCACAACAAACCTGGGCGGGCGCGCCCCCTCCCCCCCCCCACGCTGTTTCGCCCGTTTTCGCCAATGAATTCGGATTCCCGCCTTCGGCGGGACGGATTGTTTTTTCGCCAAGAAGCAGGTGCGAAATCAGAAGCAATTTTGACTCATAGTATTTGCTTTGGATACAAAAAGAATTTTTATTACTATGAATAATATGGAAAATAAAAAATTCTTTTTGTATGCTCGCAAGTCAACTGATGTCGAGGACAAGCAGGTTCTTTCGATTGATGCCCAGCTCACCGAATTGCGGGAATACGCCGTTCGGGAAAATATTGAAATTTCCGCCGAATATGTGGAAAAACAATCTGCGAAAGTGCCAGGTCGTCCGTTGTTTAACAAGATGATGAAAGAAATTGAAACTTTCGGCGGAAACATCCTTGCATGGAATCCCGATCGTCTCGCCCGCAATTCGGTGGACGGAGGCAAAGTTATTTATCTCCTCGACACAGGGAAACTTGCGAGCATTAAATTTCCAACCTTTTGGTGCGACAATACTGGTCAGGGTAAATTTATGCTCAACATGGCTTTCGGACAAAGCAAATACTATGTAGATTCTCTTTCCGAAAATACGAAACGCGGACTTCGCCAAAAGGTACGCATGGGTATATTTCCGAGCCAAGCGCCTTTAGGGTATCTCAACGATTCGAGGACAAAAACAATCGTAGTGGAAAAACGAAAATCTAAAATTGTGCGCTTGGCTTTTGAACGATATGTGAAAGGTAATCAAAGGTTAGAAGATATTGCAAACTTTTTGGCGAAATCCGGCGTTACCACTCGAACCGGAAAGAGAATCTCAAAAACCAAAGCGTCTTTTATCCTCTCCAACCCATTCTATATCGGTTTATTCAAATATGGTGGTGAAATCCACGAAGGAAAGCACGAGCCAATCATTTCAAAGAAACTTTTTGATGAAGCACAGGAAATGTTGAAACTTCGTGGACAACCAGAACGCAAACCACAAAACGAACCTCAACCATATTGCGGACTCATTTCCTGTGCTTCTTGCGGAATGATGATAACTGCTGAAAACAAAACGAAGCGACAGAAAAATGGAAATGTTCACGAATATGTTTACTATCGTTGTACGAAAAAATCGAAAGTAATGAAGTGTCCTGAAATGTCGCTTCGTTCTGAAGAAGTAGACAAGCAGTTATCATCCTTAATCAAAAAAGTTTCTTTGCCCAAAGACTGGGCGGAGGAATTAAATCGTCTTGCTTTGCAAGACTACAAAAACTCCGCCCCGTCTTTGACTGCTTGTGTGGAAGAAAAAAAGAAAAAGATTTTTTCTTTGTCGGAAAAATTAGAGCGCCTTCTCACTGGCTATCTTGACCAAGTAATTGACCAACCAGATTATTGTTTACAAAAAGCAAAGTTGTTATCTGAAAAGAAGTCGCTCCAAGAAGAAATCTTTAACTTTTCACACAAACAGAATGATTGGCTCGCACCTTTCCAAAACTGGCTAAAAGACGCTCAATCCTTGGACAAAATTGCTTCTGATTCAGACCTTTTTGCTAAAAAGGTCTGTGCCAAAGAAATCTTTGGCTCGCACCTGCTTCTTGGCGAAAAAACAATCCGTCCCGCCGAAGGCGGGAATCCGAATTCATTGGCGAAAACGGGCGAAACAGCGTGGGCGTGCCTACGGCACGCCCACTCCTTGGTTGGTTCTCAACCGCTAAGTTCCATTCTGGTGCGCGGTATAGGACTCGAACCTATAACATTTACAACGTCAATGTAACGCTCTACCAATTGAGCTAACCGCGCATTTGTGTGGATACTTTAGCAGATTTATGGCCTTATTTCAAATCGCTGATCTGCATCGGGCTCTGGATAAGTGGTGGGGTCATGTCTATCACACCGTATTGCTTCTCATAATTCTCCACCTGCTTGTTCATCCAGATAGCGATACTTTTCATCACCGTCGGAGATGTGGCATATGCATCGAGGGCATTACCAGATGTGATGGCAAATGAAAATATTTCTTTGCCATAAGTTCCCGCTGCACCGTCACAGAATTTCTTAGGAATTTGATTAAAGTTGATTTTGGTCGGGTCGATCATGATGTGATTGTATCACAAAAGGCTGGCACAAGAAAAAAGCAGGACAGCAGATACAAAGAAGGATAGAAACACGTACTGCCAGTAGTAACCAGGCTGTGATGCCAGATATATCCAACCACCAGCGATCTTGGTTCCTGACTTGCCATATACTTTCCGGCTGTACAATCCGTAGATGGCGTTCATTAGAAATGCGAGACCTAGGATGGTCCCGACGAATTTGATATGAAATAGATCCATACGCTAATTATACTTTTATTTTCTCGTCTGACCAATTCCACTAGTCGTGTGACCCTACGGAGAGTCGAACTCCGCTTCCCTCCTTGAAAAGGAGGTGTCCTAACCGATAGACGATAGGGCCCTCTTACGCCAAGGCTCCAGCGGGCAAGCCATAACATAAAGTTTGATTATACTACCATTTTTTGAAAAAATTGCAAAAAATGCTATGGTATAAGATTGGAAGAGTACCGAAGTGGTCATAACGGCGCCGACTCGAAATCGGATGGTCGGGTAAAACCGGCACACGGGTTCGACTCCCGTCTCTTCCGCCAATTATGCTAAAATTAATCTATGAAAGTCACCAAACTCGGCCATTGCTGCCTAATTATCGAAATAAACGGAACTAGGTTCCTCACTGACCCTGGCAACTACACAACTGCCCAGGATACTACCGAGCGGATCGATGCCGTGGTCATCAGCCACGAACACACTGATCATCTGCATGTAGAGTCACTCAAAACAGTTTTGAAAAATAACCAAAATGCAATAGTTATCGCCAATGCTTCTGTGGGCAAAATTCTGGATAAAGAAAATATAAAGTATGAGAAAGTGGGGGATACAGAGAAGTTCGTACTCAACGATGTAGAAATATCTGGCCACGGATTACAGCACGCACCGATATATCGTGACTACGAGCAAGTCGAAAATACAGGATATTTATTTGGTGGCAAGCTATTCTATCCAGGCGACGCCTTCTATAACCCAGGTTTCCCGATCGACGTGCTTGCATTCCCTGTGACCGGTCCATGGTGCAATATCTCTGACGCACTCGACTATGTACTCGATGTGAAGCCACGAGTAGCGTTCCAGATACATGATGGGAATTTGGTTAGGCAAAACGGTATCACTGTCCGGCTACCTGGCCTAAAGCTACCTGAAGCAGGAATTGAATTTGTGGCACTAGAGTTGGGTAAGGAATATGAATTCTAAAATTAAAATGAATAGCAATTATTCAAAAATCGAAAAGAATCAATTATATGCAGGTATTATTTGGATAATATCAGCAGTTGCGCTTGGAATCTATGGGATTATGCTTTTCTTTAATTCCCAAATCCCTGGAATGGGAGAACTTGTGAAGTCTCTATCAGAAATCGACAAGAAATATATTTACTTCGCAGCTTTTATTTCTGTATTTATCGAAGGTTTATATTTCATTGGAAGCTTTTTCCCTGGAGCAAGTTTGGTGATCATTATTGCAATTATTTCCGGAGCGAGTGGGTATGGTGTGTTTAGCATTACTTTGTTGTTGATTTTCATCGGGTGGAGCCTTGCTGGCATGGTAAATATCTATCTGGCCAAAACATACAGGAAAAGAATCATAAAGCTACAATCCTCCGAAGAATATCAAGTTAAAGATCGTGTATGGACAACTTGGTTTCCTGCTTTCCGGTCCAGTTACGAGGTGGCTCAAGTAATCGAGGGAGGGCATCCCATGAAGGTTTATATCTCTTCGCTTAGGGTTAGATTTTGGGCAACTTTGTTTGTGGGTGCACTAGCAATGATTGTTCCGCTTATCTTTGATATTAATAATTCATCTGATCAGGAAAGCTTCGCGACAATTATAATTGTGTTTCTTATAAGCTTAGTTGTAGGAATTCGTAAAGTTAGAAAATATTTTCGTGAAATAAAATTGAATAGATAATGAAGCCCTTAATCATCGCTGAAGTAAAGACAGAGTCGCCATTTGGATTCAAGTCTGACAAGTCTTGGGAAGAGTTGTTTGTAATTGTAGATAAAGTCGGCGACATAATATCGATACATACCGATCCGCGCTGGGGAGGCTCCTTTGAACTTATTAGAAAGGCAAGGGCGAAGACTGATAAACCAATTCTTGCCAAAGGCATTCATGCTACTGATGTTGAAATAGAAATAGCGATAGATTCCGGTGCAGACTACGTGCTCGTAGTGGGGAGGATTCCAAAAATCCATCAGGACAAGTGTCTGATCGAACCTTTTACATTGGCCGAGCTAGCTCGCATTCCAACTCATTTTAAAGCGGTGTGGAATAGTCGAGATCTAGCGAATGGAGGATTAAAGGAAGAAAAATTTGACCAGGCTCGGGCTATTTTCCCAGGCTGGTTATGCCAAGCGAGCAATATAGAAACTGTAGATGACATACAGCCCGGCACGGATGCTGTGCTGGTAGGTACCTATCTTGTTCCTTTTTCTAAATCTATAAAGTTGCTATGATATAGGCAGAAAGGAGAATCGAAATGCAAAAAATTCATTGTAAAGGGATTAAAGACAAGTTTGATTGGATGGTTCTTGCAAATAATGCCCTGACTCTTTCTTTCGGAGTTCAGTTTGAGGGAGTACCTCAAATAACGATCAAACAGTCCGAGAGCGTCTTCCCGAACCATGCGATAGCAGATTGCGTGGAGGTGAGACTGGCTGGTATTGCCGAGGATGGCAAGAGAAGTACAACTCTCGTAGCGGTGTTCAGGGTGGTGAGAGATGAAGAGTTGAACCTGCTGCCGTTGCACTTAACGATCGGAAGGAAAAAGAAGGATCGCAAAGAAGAGAAAGCAGAGTATGGTATTACAAATTAAAAACCTCGCGCGCCATCCCCATGGCCCCACGCGCGAGGTTTTCCTTTCCCAATTTTATTTAAACTCAGAACATTTTGCTGCCATTTGGCACATGACGATCAGGCTCCGTTAGAACAACATCTCCATTCGCATCAGGGAATCCTGTGGTGAGACATTCTGAAATAAACGGTCCGATTTGTTTGGGTGGGAAATTTATAACGCCCACGATCTGCTTGCCGATGAGTTGATCTAGAGAATAATGCTTGGTAATTTGAGCGCTGGACTTTTTTATTCCTAATTCTCCGAAATCAATAGTAAGTTTGTAAGCAGGCTTCTTGGCTTCTGGGAAGTTTTCAGCCTGAATTATTGTACCTACTCGTAATTCAACTTTCTCGAAATCATTCAAATTTATTTGTTCCATGGCGATGGGGTTATTTAAATAAAAATCTCAAGCCTTATCCCGGCAAGAGATATGATTTTCCGGCAAAGAATAATATTGGCGGCTGGGAACTTTTCTGGGTAACTTGAATTGACTTTCTTGCCGCTCTCCTTGCATGTCTTTCAATAGCTTTGGATACTGGTAGTGGAAGCTTTGCATTTTGTGGATTAGCCATAGGAACGAGTACTCCAATAAATTTAACCTATATTTATTTTGTATGCAAATTGACGTAGATGTCTTCGAGAGCTTTCACGGCATCTCCTGCAGAGATGTTGTTCTGATGGTAGAGTCCGTCGGTACAGTCTCCTGCGGCCCAGATGCCTGGGGTGCGAGTCTGCTGGGTTCGTGGGTCGACGATGATCTGTCCGATCTGATTCATCTCTACCGCACCCACCGCGAATCCTGTCGATGGGATCAGACCTATCTCGACAAATATCCCTGTTGTAGGCAAGTCGATCAATTCTCCTGCATTAGGCTTATAAGTAATCGTATTTACAAATTTATCACCTTTTACTTCTACGAATTCTACATTGGTTATAGATTTGACATTTGGTTTCGATAGAACTCTGTCGACTGTGACCGGGTCGGCACGGTATTTGTCACTACGATTTAGAATCGTGACGGATTTGCAGTATGCCGACAGCTGGGCAGCGGTTTCAAATGCGGCATTACCGCCACCAATAACCACCACATCCTGGTCGCTATATAGAGGCCCATCGCAGGTGGCACAGTAGGTGAGACCTTTGTGCTCGTATATATCTGAGCCCTTTACTTCGAGTTTGCGGCGGGTACTGCCAGTACCGATTAGAATCGTTTTGGAATTAAAAGTCTGATTGTTGTCGGTAGTAACTTCAAATTCTCCGGAATCAAGTTTCTTTATACTCGTGACTTTGAGGCCAGTTTTTATATCGACAGAATCACCGGAGTAGGCACGTAGATGAGCCTCCATGCTCTTGGCGAAGTCTTGACCAGAAATTTTAATCGTTCCAATCCAGTTTTCTATACCTTCTGATACTGTGCTCTGACTCTGGAAGTCAAATGTGATGAAAACGGTCTTAAGTTTCTTGCGTGCAGCATAGACACCTGCAGATACTCCTGCTGGTCCGCCACCGATTATAGCTAGGTCATAGGTCATCTGGTATTTCTACTTTATTTTACTCCTTCTGAGAAATGCTGGTACTGCACCCCAATCTTCTTCAGCTGTATCATCGATCACTTTGCGTTCCTCGACTTTGGTAGCTTGTGGTGGGGTGGGAGCTTCGTCGCGAATAGAGTCGACTTGTTCGCGAGCGGGTGATGTGTAATTGCTAAAAATTTTTCGAGGCTCTGGCTTGCTCTCGGTCACCCTCTCTACCTCATGTGCTTGGAATAGACTCTTTCTGTTGACTGTCTCGGGGAAGCTCGATGCAATAACGGTTATCTTTAGTTCACCCTTCTTTAGCTTCTCATCTCGGACAGTTCCGAATATAACCTTGGCATTAGGATCGATAGACTCTGTTACAACCTTGGCTGCGTCTTGGATCTCGAACATTGTCAGGTCGTCTCCACCTGCGATAGAGAATAGTACTCCCTTGGCTCCACCTATAGATATATCTAGAAGTGGGGAGTTGATAGCATTCTTCGCGGCGTCTTCCGCTCTCTTGTCTCCTGTTCCGTAGCCTATACCCATGAGAGCAGTACCAGCGTCCTCTAGAACGGCTTTGATATCAGCGAAGTCGATGTTGATAATACCCGGTGTAGTGATGAGGTCAGAGATGCCTTCTACTGCTTGCTTGAGTATCTCGTCACACATTGCGAATGCTCCCTTGGCGGTAGTTTCTTTGGAAATTGTTGTGAGTAGTCTGTCGTTGGGGATCACGATGATCGCGTCTACTTCCTTGCGCAGTTCATCTAGCGCTGCATCAGCAAGCCTCATACGCATCTGACCTTCGAATGAAAATGGTTTGGTCACCACACCTACGGTGAGTGCTCCGAGCTCCTTGGCTGTACGAGCTACTACAGGGGCAGCACCAGATCCTGTACCTCCACCCATTCCACCAGCGATGAACACCATATCGGCGCCCTTGAGGGTTTCTTGGATCTCTTCTTTGGTTTCTTCGGCTGCACGTTTACCTAGCTCTGGGTTCATCCCTGTACCCAGTCCACGTGTGAGGTTCTTACCTATATGGATCTTTCTCTTGGCCATAGAGTTATGGAGATCCTGGGCGTCTGTATTTACAGCGATGAAGTCGACTCCCTTTACCTTGGAGCTGACCATGTGGTTTACGGCATTTTTGCCTGATCCGCCAACACCAACAACCTTGATACGGGCGAATGATTCTACGTCTGGTTTGAGCTGGGGCATAGTTCTTTGGGTTAGCTATTAAGTGACCTGTATCATAGCAGAACTAGGGTTTTAAGGCAAAAATTGTTGGAACCACCTACCCAGTTTTTTTAGAGCCTTGCCAACATTGAATGGATTGGAATGTATTGATGCAGTTTCCCCCGAAGAAAAGCCGTAGACACATAGCCCATATGCTACAGACCATGAAGAGTCTTTTATCTCTAGTTTATTCGAAGTATTGGACATTTGTGGGATCGATCCAATACGTGAAGGAAGTTTGAGGAAATTTCTGGCGAACTCTTCGATCGATGCGAAGCTCGATCCTCCACCTGTAAGTATTATACCTGCTGGTAGTAGACCACTTTTGCCAATTTTCTTTAGATGGGCTTCGATCAGATCAAATATATCAGAAAGTCTAGCAATAATTATTTCATCTAACTTGCGTTTAGAGTAGTTACCACCAACCACACTGCCGAGTTTGACCTGTTCGGCTTCTTCGAGTGGGATTCGCAGTCCCAGAGCAATGTCGTTCGTTATGTCGTTCGAACCAATAGGAAATATTTCTATAGATATCGGCACGTTGTTCTCGTATACAACGATCGATACCGTTTCTGATCCAATATTGGCAAGTACACAGCCAGCGATTCTCTGAGCCTTGGTAAGTATCATGTGTGCTGCCGCAAACGGTGCTGGGGTTACATCTATAACTTCTAGCCCTACCTCTTCGATGCATTCGATGAGGTCGTTTAGATGGTGTTCGAGACAGGTGACGAATAAGGCACGGACTTCTAGTCTCATTCCCTTCATACCTAGTGGGTTGCCTAGGGCTACCTTACCGTCGATCTTGTAGGATAGCGGTATAGCGTGGACGATACGCCTGTTGAGCGTAGCAGACTCTGGGAGACCGAGCTGAGCCTGGTCTAGGGACTTCTGCATGTCTAGCTCGGTGATCTCTGAGTCAGCTCTGGATATGATCACACTGCCTACAGAGATAGAGCTCTGCACGCCGATACCCCCGATAGAGAGGAATACTTTCTTTATTGGTAATCCGCCAGCAGCCTTGCTCGCCATGCGTATCGCTGAGTCAATGCTCTTTACCACATCGCTCCTGTGGACTATATACCCGTGACGCATGCCCTTGGACTCGGATTTGCCTACAGATATGATCTTTGCAGAAGGCTTTCCGTTCTCATGCGAAAGCTCGCTTACCACGACTTTGGTTTCCCAGGATCCGATATCAATGCCAATAGCTATAGGTCGTGCCATATATAGCCCCTATTCTACAACATTTTCAGGAAAAGTTATATGTGGACAAAGATTTCAGATATAAGTTAAAATGTAGAAATGAAAAAGAAAGTCTCTAAAAAAGCCAAGAAGAAAGCGATAACTCTCGAAAGCGTAATTAACGCAATCAAGTCGGAGGCTGTTAAGTCAAGAAAATATACAGATGAAAAAAACGAGGAATTGGCAATGATGGTTCAACGTGGATTTAGGGAGGTTAATGAAAGATTGGAGACTATGCCCACCAAAGCCGAAATGAACAAGAGATTTGATCAAGCAGAAAAGAAAAAGGAAGCTTTAGCAGCTTCCTTTTTCTTAGATTTGATAGGTAGAAAATATATTAAAATGAGGGTTGTGGGTGCCCTGTTTGTTTAGGTAGTAGATTACTACAAGATTACTTTTTGTCAACAAAAATATCTTGCCATTTCTTCTCCTCCTTATCCATAGCATGAGAGTGAGTGAAGCCTTTGAGGTGTACGAGGCCGTGAATGTAAAGCTCGGTTAGGTCAGCGGGAGTTCTGTAGTCATGGGGATAAATGAAAATTTCGCCGGAGGATTTGTCGAGAGGGAAGGAGAGGATGTTGGCTGGGCCGTCTTGCTTCTTCCATTTCAAATGCATTTCGGTGGCGAGTTTCCGGGACGAAAAAACCAAAGACAATGAATAGTCTTGGCCTAGAATGGCGTCTTTTATTTTCTCTAATTTAGCCTTGCTTAGTTTGGCGATCTGGCCTGGATAGAGTTTGGTGAGTTCAAACATAGATTAGCGAACACCCCGAGGAGAGATCTTGCCGAGTTTGATGAGTTCATCATTCTTCTCACGACGGTCTTTGCGGGCTAGGGCTTCCTTTTTGCGCACATATTTGGACCTATTGCGCTCGGCATAGCGGATACCGCGAACACGAGGTAGTACGCCTGATTCCTGGACCTTGCGAGTAAAGCGCTTGATGACGCTTATGTTATTCTCGTTTGGGTTCTTGTTTATATCAACATTTATCATAGTTCTACAAGGTTATCACAGAGTTATGGGTTTGACAACTATGAGTCTCCTCCCACTCACAATGAGCATCAAATCAATCCCGTTTCCCAGGTAAAAGAGCTCCAAAGAGCTAATTGCTTGGAAACGGTAGAATCTAGCATGATTGGTGGACTATGAACATCATTATGAACGATTCAAACATTCG
>JANNXY010000009.1:0-31328 GCA_031409775.1 bacterium
ATACCAAAAGACTTCATTCTTCCTTGGGCTATGTGAGTCCAGTGGAGTTTGAAGCAAATTATTATCAGTCGGAGAAATTATTGCTAACCGGTGTATCTGAAAATCAAGAAATAGGAGTCTCAAATTAGGGGGTAAGACCATAGTATCCCACAGCTGTGTCTAATATCTTTCCATTCCATGATCCGTCAGTTAATTGACTTCCTCCTAGATAGGCAATCGCTGAATTTAACTGAGATGTAAATTGCTGTTTCCAAGGTAGAAGCGAAGCGATGACTTCACTAGTAACATATATACTGCTTTCACCATTCTTGAGAGCGCTCCATCCTTTGTCAGATTTCTGTTTGTTTACAAGGTAGTTAAGTGCAGCTAGCTGTGTCAGGTCTGGATTAGTGCCATAATCTTTGTACTCCGCTTCTTCTAGAGCCAATAGGACATTTGCTGTCGTTACTATATCGGATTCGTAGCCACTATCAATCCTAAATCCCCCTGTTGTTTGATCGCGGTAGTTAAGAATTGATTCTACGGTAGAAGTCGCCTCTCCTGCACTGATCCCTGCAACAATCCTTTTCGCTAAATAGTTTGCGTTATCTGCAAAATAATAAGTAATAAATTCATTACCCTTAGTTGTTGATGTACCCACCACTCCGGCAGCACGAAAAGCTTCCAATACTGCAATAGTAGTTTGAAATTTAGTAGATGTTGCATTCCCCCATGAGCCATCAGCGTTTTGAGTGGAAATAAGATAAGAAATCGCAAGATCTCTAGCAGAAGATGGTGAAAGAAGGGACGCAGCTTGAACCCTGGCTTTGCTTTTAATAACCTCAACTTTTTGTATCCTAGCTTTTGGACCTTCGCTGTTTCTCGTTTTAGCATTCTTTTTAGGTACAAACTTTGGAGAAGAATTTATATTTAAAATACTTTCAGTTGAACCAGTCTTCTCTTTTGGTAAATTAATTGCAAAATAATCCTTAGGCAATTCTCCTCTTTCAACTAATTTCTTGGTTAGGGTAAATTTAAAAGCTTCGTTTAGAGCTTTTTCCTTATCGGACTTTATTATATTTCTCTCTTTTTGGAAGGAATCTAGAATATCTTTACCCTCTTTAGTTGCTAGGAATGGCGCTGTAGGAATTACTTTGCCGTTATATGTTATTTCAGGAATTGTGAGCTTTGGAGGTGGAGTTATGATGATTGGAGTTGGCTTTACAATCTTTTTCAGAACTTCGATAACTTTGGTGGGAGTTTTTGCAGCCAGAGCTGTATCTATGGGGAAAATAGAAAAAATGATGCTAAAGACTAGGATTAAGGCTATTGGCCTAGAAAGCGCGGTTTTCATAGTAGCTTCATAATATCACTATGGGGATAAATGTAAAATTCAGCTTTAAATCATAGGTCAGTCCAAAATTCACCCCAATTGAAGAAAGATAAACCTAGAATATGGGGGCATACCCCCCTACCTCCTTTAAGATCCAATAGAAATTTAGGACCTACTTTGAATACATTCCTTGTGTTCCCTCAAAACTAGGTAATACTGCGTTATAAAGGTGTGCAATTCGTTCCAACTTTTTCGAATCATGTCCACTGCTTCGCTTTCACTTCGTTACAGCTACGCAGTGCAAACACAAAATTACACTTCTTTACCAGGGGTGGTTTTTTCCTTCTTCTCCCAAATTCACAAAGTGCATAACTTCCTTGAATTATCCATTCGATAGGGGGTTTAATATAGGGAGATACCCGTAGCAACAAACTCAGAAAACCCCTAGTTATCCACAATGAGCACGCTTCCATCCTTCTGGAGATACTGGCTAGAAATGCAGCATGAGATTCAAAACGGCCACAATCGCTGGTTTACTGGAGAACATTTAGGCAGGATCCCTACTGCAAACGAATGCTTGATTCATTATATCACGCACGGTGGGCCAGCAGACTTCCGCCGTAGATTCAGGCAGGAACATCCTGCACGCCGAGCAGCCGACCTACATGGTGTCGTGGTTGCAAGCTAGAGTATATCCGAGGCAAGTGCTTTGGATTTTTATTTACAAACCGCCTGCTGAAGAGAGCGCATCTTGTTAGCGCTGGCAGTGGCGAAGTACCCAGAGCCACGGGTAAGTCCCACTGGAGTGAGTATTTCCGAAGCATATTTCTCCTGCCATTTGATCACGGCATTATAATCAGCTGTTCCATATACCCCGCTTAGAACGAGACTTAATCCTTCGAATTTATTGAGGAATCGCTTTATTAGATTGACGTCATTTGCGTTGTTGGCTGCACCGAACTTCACAGGCTTGTTTAGTCCAAATGGGGCTACACAAATCGGATCTGTCTTTGTTATGGGTTTTAGTACAGCTACTGGGATAGTCGTAGTAGACTTGATAGCAGGCTTGGTGCTAGAAATAATTTTTAGTTTGAGTTTGTTTATATATGCCCTAGTCACCTTATCTAGATTACCTGTTTCTTTGAGACCTACTGACTTCTGGAATTTCCTCAACGCAAGTTTGGTCGATGTGGCAAAGGAACCAGAAACAGTTACCTGGAATTTGTTCTGCGATAGAAACTGCTGGAGCTTCTTTATACCCGTATCGCCTTTGGCGCCGAACTTTATATCATGATTGAATTTATAAATACTGCTTCCTCCACCTCCACCACCGCTTCGGCCTCCTCCAGAAGGCGCTGGAGTTGTAAATGAGTAAGAAAGTGACTGGCTGGCAGAACTACCTTGTGTATTTATAAGAATTGTTCCGCTTCCTGCAGATGAAGGAGTTCCAGTAATTTCACCGGTTCCTGCATCAATGGCAAGTCCGCCGGGAAGTCCAAATGCTGCCCAGGTAGAGGGTGCGTGGGAGAGAACCATATTGTAATTGACTGCATTGTTTCCTGTGACCGCTGATAGAAAATAAGATGTAATAGCCGCACTGGTGTCTCCAGCAATGCTGTAGCCAGTTGTGTTGAAATTACTGCTACTTGCTGTGTTGGCGGACGTTACTATTCCACCAGCGTCAGCTTTAAATATTGCATTTGCATTGCTTACAAAATCTCCTTCGATATATAGAGTTGCTCCAGAAGAAACGGTGGTGGTTGCGCCGTTTGCTATTGTCATTGTTCCCCCAAGATTAATATTAAGACCGGTACCGCCTATTGTAAGGACTCCTCCACTCAGAATATTCAAGTTTCCTCCACTTAGAACATCAATAGGGTTTGCAATTGAATGTGTATTGGATAAATTTACTGTTCCGTCGAATGTCCAACCGTTGATTGGGCTAAACGCACCGCCGCTCAAAACATTCAATACCGCCCCGTTAATTAAGTTAAATATTCCACCGCTATCTATGGTCAAATCTCCGGTGCTATTTATGCTGATGGTTGTACTATTTGATGGATTCAGTGAACATCCGCTTTCGATCTGCCACGCACTTCCGCTGACTATTACCTGGGAAGCATTGTTGAGTTCGATTAAGTTGGCACAATTTAGAGAACCATTTTGATTAAAGATTCCTCCAGAATTAATGGTGAGAGTACCTGTACCTGAATCTAGACTAGCACCGCTTGATACATAGAGCGTTCCTCCACTATCCACAATCAAGCTACCATTGTTTGCGATGAGAAGGTCCCCGTTGTTTGTAATGTTTAAATCTGCTCCGCTAAGAACGGTCCACGCTGTATTAGTAATAATTGATTGAGAGTTATCAATATTTATAATACCGTCAATATTCCAGGTAGGATTATTTTGGGTAAATGTGCTACCACTTGCAAATGAAATGCTCCCTGCATTTACTATTGTACCGCCTACATCTACAGTAAGATCTGTACCGCTTGCGAAACTGAGACTTCCTGAACCGGCAATATCAACGACGCCGTTTAGGTCTATCTCCCACTGATAGCCACTTGGCACGCTTTGTGTATTAAATAGATTTAATTCTCCATCAATATATGCATTAGCATTGCTTAATACCCCGCCACTTTCTACCGATAATTCACCGCCATTTGCAATATTTATAAAGCTCAAAACATTTGAGTTTAATGTTCCTCCGCTTTTTACATCCACTAAGCCTCCGGAAACCACGTTTATATCATTGGCAGTTAAATCTACTGTACCAAATATTTGTAAATCATAATCGACAGAGGTTGGCATTGTTTCAGTAACCGTAACTGTGCTTTCGACAATTCCAGAGTCTCCCGGGGCTGGTACTAGCCCTGCAGCCATAGTGTATCCATCTCCGCCATCATTATCAGTAAACCATGTAACGGCATCCGTTAAACTCCCTGATCCGTCATTGTAATATGTTGCCGCAGAAGCGTCGGCTGGCAACATCATTGAGGCAAGAAGTAAACTAAGTACTGTTAAAGTTGAATTTTTTTGAAAATATGCCATAATGGCTAAGTTATTTAATAAGCTTATTACTAATAATAACACTTTTTCACTTGGCATCCAAACACAACCGCATCCAAATCAACGACTACATTCGCGCGACAGAATTGCGAGTTATAGGTGCTGCAGGAGAGAACTTGGGAGTTCTACCCAAAGCTGAAGCTCTCCGCATCGCTCGCGAGGCAGGTGTAGACCTCATTGAAATCTCTCCCAACGCCCAGCCCCCGATAGCAAAGGTGATGGACTACGGCAAATACCAATACCAAGAAAGCAAGAAAATCAAGGTCCAGAAGGCTCGTGTCCAAGAAGTTGAGACAAAGTCCCTCCAGGTCAAGGTGGGCACCGGCGACAACGACCTATCTCTCAAGGCCAAGAAGGCTTCGCAATGGCTTGCCGAGGGTCACAGGATCAAGCTCGACCTATTCCTATCTGGCCGGTCCAAATACATGGACCAGAGGTTCCTCCGTGAGCGCCTAGACCGCCTCCTCATCCTCATTTCCACTCCCTACAAAGTAGCCGACGAAGCCAAAAAGAGCCCCAAAGGTCTCACCATGGTGCTGGAGAAAGGGAAATAAATAACCCTCCACTCAACATCCCTCCTGCCTCAGAAGGCAGTGCTCCCCTCCAGGGGAGAATTATGCGTTTCCCCGCCTTATCCTAGGCAGGGTGGCTCGAATCTTCGAGATGCTGGGGTGGTAATTTATAACTCGCAAACAATAATCTTTGGTCTTAAATAGGCATTTACTGATGACATAAACTTCAGCTCTAGTGACTTAGTTACTTTAAATTTGGATTTTTTAATTATTCCTTCGATGATTTGATGCTCGCTTGTATAGATTAAAACTCTGCCACTAGGCTTCAAAACATTTTCAGAATACTCAATAAATACTTTATAAAGATCATTTAGATTTTCATTTTTTCCTATGGTCATGCCAAAAGGAAGATCGGAAGCGATGACATCAAATTTTCCTAAATCTGGCTTATCGAATATATTTAGCTCTTTTACTTCGACCTTCTTGATTAACCCTGCTTGCTTTATATTCTGAATAGAAAGAGACAGATGCTTTTTATCATTGTCAAAACCAATCAATTTCTTTAAATTTGGATAACATTGCCCCGCTTCAATAAGCAAAGTTCCACTTCCAGAAAAGATGTTTAAATAGGATTCAAACTTTTCTAGATCACAAAGACTATTTGCAGCATATGCTATGGTAGGATCCATGGCTCCGGGCATATTTAGAACTCGATAATCTCTTACAGATAAGGGTCTTGGCGTGATCTGGACTCCAATTTCCCAGATTTCCTCGGGTTTGATTATATGAATCTTTAGATCAGCATCTTCACTTTCTGGAATAGAATATGTCTCTTCTACATATCTAGCAATGCCCCTTACTTCGGAAGAATCTGATCCAGCACAATAAATTTTAAAACTATTAAAGCACCCTTTATTTTCATCCGTAACAATGCTCACCAAATCTCCCAAAATTGATTTGTGATTATATAAATAAGACGGATGATATTTGCTGTCATTTACCACAACATATGCCCTAGCAACACTTCTTAGACTTTTGCTCCTATGAAGAGATTTTTCATTAAACTCAACGTATACAGAATCATCATTTTCCTCTAGAATACAGAACTCAGAGTTACTCGCTAACTCAGAGAGAACCACCGGCTTTAGGCCGGTTATAAAAGAAAGCTTTATTTTAATTGCCTGATTTTTCATTGATTCTAAATAAATAACACATTTTGAGTAAAATGTACATATTTAAAGGAAAAAGGTCTAAAAGGCTTGCTAAAAATCCTATTTCAGGTAATATATACATTCACATGATAAAGACCAATAAATCATATACAAAGAGGCTCAAAGTGAGCAAAAACGGCAAGGTTACTGCTCGTGGAGTGGGGCATGGTCACTTTAATGCTCGCCAGACCCGCAGGGAGCAGCTGAACAAGAACCGTCAGACCTCTTTCCATATGTCGAACAAGTCAAAGAGTCTTTTCCTGGCTTAGTCTTACAACTTATAACTATCAACTAACAACTAATTTATGGCTAGAGTAAAAAAAGGCGTAAACGCACTAAAAACCAGAAGGAATATATTGAAGCAAGTAAAAGGCTACCGATTTGGTCGCAGTACCAAAGAAAAGCAGGCCTATGAAGCTATCGCTCATGCTGGTAACTATGCATTCGCTCACCGCAAAGACAAGAAAGGCGAAGCTCGCCACCTATGGAACGTCCGCATCAGCGCAGGACTCAAAGAGTTTGGTATCTCATACAGCAAATTCATCGGCGCGCTCAAGAAAGCCAACATCGAAGTAGACCGCAAGATCCTAGCGGATCTAGCACAATCTTCCCCTATCACATTCAAGTCTATAGTTGAGAAAGTTGCTTAATTATTGGAAGCTTTTTTCTTTGTCTTTGATATCTACCAGATCACACTCTGTGAGCTTGCTCGGATTGTTGGCATATGATTTAAATAAATATTTCTTGTCTTGTAGAACCAGCTTCATCACTTTCTCTACGAGAGACTTGGGGTTGGTATCAAATACTATTTTGGCATTCGGTCTATTGCCTCTGTCTATGATAAATTTGAGGACTTCATCTGTTGCCCAGTCGCCCTCTAGTATACCTATAGGCTTACTGTCTTCGAATGCTATCGTGAACTCGTGTATAGTCCCAATGCGTCCACAGCCAAAGAACACCGCATCCCCAGAGTTGGTTAGTACCATGTCGCGGCCAGAATACCCAAGCCCTGTATAGATGATCATATCCATATAGTCGACAGGTAGCTTGTAGACACGAAGGTGCTCCTCCTCGGTACGTGCGGGGCTTACACCTACAGAGTATCCCCCTGCTTCTTTGGCACCCATCGCAGACCATAGCGGGAAGCCAGTTGTAGCTCCCGATAGGATAGTAGCTCCCTGTCGTGCGATCTCGCGACCGAGCTCCTTGCCCTGCTCATATGCATCGATACCGCAGTGCCCTGTCTCTGCTGCACCTGATACTACCATCTTGATCCCCGCGATCTGTGGCTTGTTGTGTGAATTGTAAATGTGATTGGACATGATGTCTGAATTATAACCTACTTTCGAAACAATGTCCGAAGAGCATGTGGATTAATTGATTTAATTCCATTTGACTCCTTAACCAGGCTCTGCTAAGGTATACCCAGATTTGATCCTTGAAACCTCATTGATCAATTCCTCCTTCTCTGGCTCTTGATGAGTTACGGGAAATTGCATGGCAACCGCAGTCAACGAAATAAACGCTAGTTATGAAAACATCCACTCGATTGCTTACCGCAATCCTCCTAACCCTCACCTGTTTCACATTCCCTGGCAAGGGAAATGCACAAGATACGACCGTTCGTATCTATCAATCAAAAGATGCCTGGTATGGTACCTACTACAACAAATCCACCGTCGGCAACACCAACAACATCCGCATCGGCGGATGGGGAGATGCCTATATCGGATTATGGCATTTCGACACGGATGTAATCCCGAGAGGAAGCGTCATAAAAAGCGCCATTCTCTACATCTTTCCAGATGCAACCCTGAATAACGGATTGAATCTGGTGAAATCTGCAAGGCTCTGGTTGCTCACAAATAAGTGGAACGAGAACGGGACTTCGGGAAGCAACTTCCAAGGATTCAGCTACGGCTCCTTCAATTTGATTAAAAGCACAGGCTTAACCGTTGACGGAGACTATGCGAAAAACATGGTGGATTGGTGGGTCAATGTGGACTACAACAATCTGCCTACCAACAATGGCATTGCCCTGGTTCCCGAGCAGACTAACAACAACTCCTTCAACTTTCCTTCGAGAGAGTCGAGTGGTACGAAGCCAAGGTTGCTGGTGACTTATGAAGGTTTGAAGATGCCACTGCCTGGTAATAAAAGTTGGAGAGTAAATACAGCTATTGGGGACAGTAGGCTGGCGTCTCATAGTGAAGCAAACTACTACTCAATTGATTTTGGCGCTCGTTCGGCCAACAACGCAAATGAAACCAATGTTCCTGTGTATGCAGCTGGTTCTGGTATTGTGACAACCTCGGCTTACAATCCCCGACCTGCTAATGGCACTCAATCTAATGGGTATTATGTAGTGATTGACCACGACAGTGACAACGATACCCGTACAGGAATTCAGACACGATATCTCCATCTGGCTGGCCAGTCTAGCTTGAGGGAAGGAAACAGGGTTACCAAGGGCCAATTTATTGGAACTATGGGTAAATCTGGCACTGATGCAATTCATCTGCACTTTGGAATCGCATATCGGGGTAGTAGTTCTAATTCAGGGTTATCTGGCACTACATTGAGTCAGATAAAGGTCGATGGAGTATTGCTCGGTGACTTCGTTGAGGGTAGTTTCTACCAGTCCACGAATACTAGATAGTACGATGAGTAGGTAGCAGAAACCTTTCTGTTACCTTTTTTATTTTAGTAATCTAAAGGAGGTAAGCATCCTTGTTTGAATATCTCTTACTGCAGGAGTTTCTATTTTTCCTGTGGCTGCAAATACATCTCCATTTTCAAAGTCACAATCATTTTGATTCGTATTGATTACTAGTTTACATCCAAAGTGTAGATCCAATACTTTTAATCTAGACATAATAAATCCTGAATCATTCCAGCCTTCATCTAAGAAAGCTAAGGTTGCGAACCTTTCATTAGTATTGAAAAGTGTCATATCGTATTGATGTTTTACCTTCTCGCTTAACAGAATATCTGAGGTTACTTTACCTACTTCCATAGACTCAGCACCATACCCAAAAGGATAGATCGTTACCAAAGTCTGATTACTTCGATGACCTAGAGCTGTGCTAGTCGCTTCTTTATAGAAAGTAATACTTGGATACCCAGGGTCCTCTGACTCCTGAATATACCAATTCGAAGGATACTCGATCTCAAATCTATATTTATCGTTAGTGTACTTTTTCCAAGTTGAAGTAGTGTTTGGGTCTGGTGGAATTATATTTAAAGGCACATCCACATGAAATACGCCCTGAGTTGATGTGGTATTTACTTGATTATCTACCTCAACATCTTGAGTATTTTTGGTATAAAAATAGCCACCAAGGAATACAGCAATCACTAGACAAATAATAGCTATTTTGATTGATTTATTCATGATACCTACATCATAGTCCAATATTGTAATATGTCCAGCCTCAACGAAATCTGACTACATTAGTATTACTGTCTCCCCTTCTTGGGGATGGACAGCGGGGATATCTAGGTAGTCGTTTATACGTTGAGCGAGGAACATGGCGGAGCGTGTCTCACCCATTACGACAAAAACTTTTTTTATCTTGCCTTTGGTATGGCTTACGAACTCTAGCAGATGCTCCGAGTCCTTGTGCGAAGAATATCCTCCGAGGACTTTTATATTGGCACGTACGGGGATGATTTCATTATAAATTCTAACAGACTTGGCACCATCGGTGATCTGGCGGCCGAGTGTGCCTACAGACTGGTAACCCAGAAACAGTACTGTGTTCTGTGGAGACTGGAGAACTACCTTCTCGTGCCCTACTACCCGGCCACCACTAGACATACCTGAGCCAGCTATCACGATCTTGGGGTTGCTACTATGTAGGATCTCCCTAGATTGCATACCTGACTCGACTATCTGTAGTCCAGGGAAGTCAAATATGTCGTCTCGGTCGGCTTCGGCACGAGCAACGGTGTTGAATTCTTTCTTGGCTCTCTTGTAGATCTCGGTTATCTTTATACCCATAGGCGAGTCTAGGAATACTGGTACCTGGGGGATTTCCTTTTTATTTATAAATTCATTTAGCTCGTGGAGTATGTCCTGAGTCTTCTCGAGCGAAAACATTGGTATTAGCAATGTACCCTTGCGAGCTAGAGCAGTCTTTATTTCATTCTTCAGATTTTCCTTGCGCATCGACGAGTCTGGGTGGTTGCGGTCACCGTACACACTCTCCATGACCATATAGTCTACATCAGTCACAGGCTCTGTATCTGGGAGTAGTGGCGAGGGCGAGTTGCCCAGATCCCCAGTAAATGCTATAACCCTGCTGCCCACAGTCATCTCGACTATCGCAGAGCCGAGTATATGTCCAGCGTCTCGTAGATATATAGATACACCTGGCGCTATCACAGATCGTGTGTGGTACTGCACTATATGCCACAGCTCTAGCGCCCGGGCAGCATCATCTGCTGTATAGAGTGGCTCTATATCACGCTTCTCTGCATCGTTACCTATGAGCCCTGCACTGTCTTGTAGCATTATCGGTGCGATGTCTCTAGTATAAGGTGTAGAATAAATTTTGCCTTTGAAACCTTCTTTGACCAGCTTGGGGATACGGCCGATATGGTCTATATGTGCATGGGTCACGACGAGTACGTCGATGCTCGCAGGGTCATAAGGGAAAGGTGTGTAGTTTGCGAGTCGTGCTTCTTCCCCACCTTGGACCATGCCACAGTCGATGAGGATTTTCTGATTATTGTATTCGAGTAAAAAGTTGGCTCCTGTGACCTCACCTACCCCCCCACAGAACGTAAGCTTAATTTGGTTTGGATTATTTTCTTTCATTCTTTTTATATTTAACATAAATAAAAACATAGGCGAAAAAGCTTCCAACAAGCGCTGCCCATACATCTGACTGGGCATCGTAGATACTCTGTCCGAATGCTGCCGCTAGGCCGAGACCTCTCTCGACGAATTCCCACAATACAGCAACCACTGCTACAAACATCACCATAGACAACCTACGAGTACTTCCATGTAGATTCCAGAGGAGTATTTTTCTAACATTTACAAAAGAGATAAATAATAACCCAAGGAAAACTCCCAACAGGCCATGTACAATCATATCACTCCAGCTGTAGATCCAATAGAGCGAGAAATAAGTTAGAAACGTGTGTAGGAGTAACATTATTAGGAAGACTTTCAGAGCATTTTTCAATATAGCTGTATTCATATTAAAATTATACACTATAATCATCATATGAAATACATAATATACCTATTCGCCATAATAGGGTTCGTACTAGTCGCAGGCTATACCGCACAGATCCTAGGATTCACCAAGGCCAAGAGCGCTATTGACGTCCAGCAGGACACATTTATAGCCGGTGGTCAGAATGCTACATCTACGTCTTGGAACCAGGGTGAGGAGTGGCAGGTATTCCTCGCAGCATTGCGCAAAGACTCTGGCATAATCACCCGATCAGCCCAAGCGTCAGATACAGACCCCCGAGTGATAGTATCGATACTCGCAGTAGAGCAGCTACGACTATTCCACACCGAACGCGAATATTATGAAAGAGTATTTGCTCCGCTCAAAATCCTCGGGGTCCAGAGTCAGTTCTCGTGGGGTGTGATGGGTATAAAGAAAGAAACTGCAGAGGCAGTCGAGAACAATTTAAAAAATAAAGATTCGATCTATTATCCTGGTGAAAGGTATGAGAAACTGCTCGATTTCAATAACGATAATGATAGGGACAATGAAAGATACCTGCGTATCACTGACCAGCACGAGAGGTACTATTCGTATCTATATACTGGATTATTCATAAGGGAGATACTTGCGGGTTGGGATAGATCTGGCTTCCCAATCGATACCAAGCCAGGTGTCATAGCAACATTATTCAATCTAGGATTCGATAAATCCGTGCCCAAACCAGACCCACAGATAGGTGGAGCGATCATCGAGATAGACGGCAAGAGCTATACATTCGGAGGGTTGGCAGAGAGTGTCTACTATTCAAATGAGTTTATAGATCTGTTCCCTAAATCGCCTAAATAGAAAAACCGTTTCGCTAAGAAACAGTTTTTCTATTAGAGTTACAGAGGCGTAAACTTAGCTTTGGTAGCTAAGTGGGTGTTCGCAGATGAAGAGCAAGCTCCTCAACAATGTAAAACTCCCTTAAAAACGGTTAGCAAAGTTTTACGCGTACTGTAACCCTGCTTTAATTATATTCTTTCTGTGGATGTTTGCAAATCGGGGGGGGTAGAGTTAAAATATTCCCTGAATATCTTTGTCATACAATATCTTTTCCTGATGATGCGTATAGTCTACAATCTCGCCATCTCGGAACCAATGCTCGATCTCCTGCTCTGCTTCCTGTGGCGAAGACGATGCGTGTACGAGGTTTCTGATAGATCTGCCATCGCTTCCGGACATTTCATAGGAGTCCACTACATAGTCCCCGCGAATGGAGCCTATAGGCGATGACACTGGCTCTGTTCCACCAGTGATTTTACGTACAATCTCTACCGCATGAGCTCCCTGCCAGACCATGGCGATAAGCGGGCCAGAGGTCAGATAGCTCTTAAGAGTCTGGAGAATTACTTTACCTGCCTTATCTGGATCATCGATGTCGGGCACCAAACCTTTTTCCTTTATATTATTAATCGATTTCTCGCCGGCCTTGCGAATCCAGTCTGGATCAAATGTATAATGCCTTTCTATAAATGACTCGGTAACTTTCATCATCTTTATGCCGATAAGCTTGAGGCCTGTACGCTCATATCGCTTCATAATCTCCCCCACTAGGGCGCGCTGGACGCCGTCAGGCTTTATTACTACAAGCGTGCGTTCTTCTTTGTGATGTTTGTTCATGATTTTATTATGCTGCTTTTTCTTCCAATTTGCTAATCCTAGATTCGTGATCTCTCCAGGCAATTCTCTGGCTGCCTAATTCTACTTGCACTGGCTCAACTATATTTTCAATTTTACTTACTGTTTTCTTTACTTCAACCATATCAGTCTCTAGATTAAATAAAGATTTCTCGGTTTTGTCTCTGAAGGAGTTCATATCATAGCGAAAGCTATTAAATTCATCTTTCGAAACAGTTCTGATTATTACATCTGCAAATCCAGCCTGCATCATTATAGCTAAACCTTCAATTTTCTCATCCACCATTCCCTCTAGCAAACCATTGTTACCAACTATCTTTCGGTCCATAATCTCTCCTAGAACAACATTGTTACCCACTATTTTGTCCTCCATCATCTTTTCGAGAGTAATATTATTAGCCACTATTTTGGTATCCATCATATCCACTAGGATCTTGTTATTCTCGGCGAACAAAGCCTTGATATTTTCAAGATTTAATTCATTATTATTTTCGCTAGATTTCTCCTTCATCGCTATATTGTAACCCTCATTACTCAAATTGCAAATCTATACCGTCTTCTGGTATTTCTTCATAATCTCTGCCTCTACATCAGATCGGTCGCGGCCATAAGTGAGATACGATAGCTCTTTTAATTTATCTACCTGATCCCTATCACCTAGCGGTGGATATGATTCCTCGATGTTGAAGGCTGTGGTCGGCCTGCCGTGGGACAATATTTTCACATAAGCATTGAGATTGTGAATATTCATGATGTCATTCTTCTTAAAAGTTGGCGTAAACTGCTTCTCTAGGAACTCTGCATCATCAACACCGACGCGAAACACTGCCATGTTGCCGACGTTACCAAATACAGAATTCTTTATACCTTCGTCGAGCTGTGCGATGTATTGGTGAGCCATATGGAGAGACAGTTTGTATTTGCGCGCTTCAGAGAGTATTGTCGAGATCGAGTCTGTGGTGAAGTTCTGGAACTCATCGATATATAGATAAAATGGAGGCAAGTCTGCCTTGCCAAAGGAATCCATGCGCGATAGTGCGGCCATGGTGAATTTACCCACGAGCACTAGGCCGATTAGGTTGGAATTGATATCACCTAACCGGCCTTTGGATAGATTTACGAGCAAGATCTTTTTCTTGTCCATGATTTCGCGGAAATTGAGAGTGGAATTCTCCTGAGCGATCACAGGTCGCATGTAGTCGTTCGTGAGGAATACGTCGAATTTATTGGTAATGTACTGGACATAGTTCTGGATACCCTGGTCCCCGGTAGTCTTCTCGGCATTCTGCCAGAACTGCACCACCAGAGGGTTCTTGCACATGGACATTTTAAATTTCCGATATTCTTTATCTGAAAGTACGCGAGCGATATCGATGAGAGTGTTACCTGACTCCGGATGCTCCATCACGAGTTGGGCCGAGTTGCGGAAGTATTGCTCGAATGCTGGTCCCATACTCTCTGGCACTGCTCCATAGAGCTTCTTGAATATGCTCATCAATTCATTTATCACAAAAGTTTTCTGTTCTGGAAACCTAGCATCGAATTCGAGGAAGTTCAGTCCCACAGGTCGAGCAAGGTATGCCGGGTCGAAATATATCACATCGTCATATCGCTCGGGTGGAATGCGCGAGAGTATATCCTGCACATCTGATCCGTGGGGGTCTATAAAGCAGACACCTTCGCCGTTACGTATGTCTTGGTCGATCATATTGCGTAGAAGTGTCGACTTACCTGTACCCGTTTGACCCACTACATAGAAGTGGCGTAGGCGATCCTCTGGAGCTATGTATACCCTCTTCTCTATATTCTGATGCTTGTTTACACCCAGAAATATACCGGATTCGGCCGATGGATCAAATAGGTCAATAGGCGCCGCAGCTGTCGCGCTATCGCTTTTGCGCAGCTGCGGCGCATTAGATGCCACACCCTGAGGAAAGTGGAATACCGTGGCGAGCTCTTTGAGGTTTAGAGCTATCTCATCTTTAGATAAATACGACCTAAATGAAAATTCATGGAAAATCCTATGAGCTTTGGGCCCCTCTAGTCTCTCGAACTCCAAGCTGTTGCCGGTAGCCAGCTCGAACTGGCTAAACGCAGACTCTATCTCCCCCAATATATCCGACGCTCTCATCATGGTTTCTGCAGATACCACGATACGGATGTTGACTGATGCGATTCTGGACTCGAGCTTCCTTTTGAAATGTTCCAGAGATATATCATCGATAGGCTTAGGGGTGCTCGGCTCTTCTTTCTTGGTATTCCAGAACATACTCTTTAATTCTTCACCTATTATGTCTGTGACGGATTCATCACCAATAGCCTTCTTTACACTTGTACCCTTCTGGACTTCTTCGATAGATTTCTTGTACATTTTGGTATAGTCAGAGTCAGCAGGCTTTATCACGAACTGTATCGCCGCACCCTCGCCTACTTTATTGATCTTGGAAAGTGCATTGAGCAATACTGACAAAGGATCTGCATCAAATGTTTCGTAGGTTCGTAGCGGATATATGTGGTTCTTGCGGAGCTTTAGAACTGACCCGATACTCTGACCTGTTGGTGTAAACACATTGTAGTCATCGCGCTTGCGAGCGAGTTTGGCATTGGGGAATATCGATACTAGCTGCTTCTCGAACAAGCCTTCGCGTGCCTCGGCAACAGATGCATAGAATACGAATTCCTCGCTCCCCTCTGCTAGTGCGATCTCCAGTGAGAATGAATTGTCTATATCATGCGCGGTCTGCGTGAGCATTCCAGCATAGAACTGCTCCATCACTGATACGAGTTCCTTTAGGTCTTTCTTGTCGCTATCGGGGTCTAGGTGGGGCAGCGTGACTTCATATAGAGTCTTGGTCAGGGACTTCTCTAGTGCACTGCCATGACGGAGACCCTTGGCTTCATAACCCTCCTTTATGAACTCGACAATAAATCTATGGAAATCATCCTCTAGATGTGGATCGTTCATCTTCTCTACTATTGATAGAGCGTTTTTGATACCCCTTTCCTGAACTATACTTAGTAGTTCTGCTATCTTGGTATCATGTGCCTCTGGGGATAGATCTAGCGTAATAGCCTCCACAGCATCGTCTGACATCGCATATTTCTCCTGCAGAACAACATCTGGTGATTGTCGGGCATAATCATCTACTTGTTCGTGTATTATCTGTTCTATCGGAGCGTTGTTCTTGGACTCGGACTTCTCTACCTTGGCGCGCAGATATACCAACTCTTCTTCGAGTGAGCTGAATTGCTTCGAGTGTGGATTTTCCATCCATATATTATACTACAAACCAGAAACTTTACTTCCAATTTTCTTTGCGTTAGCAGTGAAGATATTACAGTATTTATCATACAGCTCCTCTGGTGCTAAAGTTCTGGCATCAGAAAGAAAGCGGACATTCTCAGGTTCGATGAATTTTTCAACCTTCTTCCACACTGGGGTATCAATTTGATTTACAATATAAGAGAGAAAAAATCTCCTCAAGGTTGCATCAGCAAACTTTTCAAAAACTTCTTTATCTAGTTTAAGTACAGAATGTAACAGTTCAGCTTCACCGCGAATATCTTCAAAATCCTTATAGTAATCATTGGGTGCATTTTTTATAAGAGCTCGTAGAACTCGTCTAGAGCTTGTCAAGACATCCGAATTAATACTAGCGATTTTCCCTCCTTCACCTTCCACTAATTTTTTTAATTGGATATCTTCTCCCGGCATTGGTCTGCCCTCCTCATTCTTGGGTTGAGGCATACCACCAACTTTCTTATACATTTCATTGGTAATTGCGAAGTTAACCCCCCTTGGAGGTATTTCAATGTTACTGACGAATGCATCTCGAACTGTCCAAACTTTATCAATTATATAATATAATTCTGGACGAATTTTGAATGGACTCCAATCATGTCTAGCAAGACCGAATAGACAATCTGCATTAGTGTCATCAAAACCTTTACCTATTACTTCAATCCAATTGTTGGGAACAATTGAATCAGCATCTGTACCTGCAAGAAATGGAATACTTCTAGATGATGCATCATCCATTCCTTTGCGCCTAGAAAAGCCCACCCCTTTTTTATCTTCAGTAAGGAGCTTCAGATTGAAAGACCTGCGCTTTATTTCTTCCAATACGATATTTCTTGTTTCATCAGTACTACTATTGTCGACAATAATAACCTCAAAATCTTTGCGGGTTTGGTTTCTGAAGGATTCCAGTAATTTGGGAATGGTTTCTTCTTCGTTTAAAGCAGGGACTGTTACAGATATCCGAGGTATATTATTCATATTTTCTATCTTAATAAATTGAATCATTTCCCTTTTCAGAACCTTACGCAAAACTTTGAATTTGTCTGCAGAAATTAGAGCGCTTAAATCCTCGGTAATGATACGATCTGTTACATTGATCTCTATGAAGTCAATCAGCTTCTCGAGATAATCCTTTGAATCCAAACCTGTTCGATCAGTTATAATACTAGGCTCATATTTATATCCTTGCATGAAAAAGTGGTGGATGTCATACAGGTCTCGACCGGCAATATGTCCAGTTTTCTCGAACCTATCTGTTAGAGCGCATAATTTGTGGGCAAACATTGTTTCTATGGTTTGACATTTCATCACTCGATTAATTTCTACAAAACTCTCAGGGCTATATTTGCTAGATTTGAATAGCGGAAAAGAAGCATCGACCTTGAGTGTGTTTCTGCCTTGATTATTTTTCTGTTCATTTTCATATTTCAGGAAATACTGGATACCATTCTTGCTAGAATCCTTGACCGACAGGCCAAGTTCTATAAATATTTTCTCTAATGCTTTGCGAGTCTTTGGCACGTCATCTATCTCGCCGGCATAATCGAAATCCAAGTCAACGGAAAATCTATCTAACCATCCAAGCATCGAAGCACAAGTGCCGCCTTTAAAATATAGCACTTGAGAAAGATAAGCGTCATCAGCTATAGATTCGAGCACGCGATAAAGCCACGCTTTGTGAATGTTGTCCTCCGGATTAAATGTTTGCATCATAATATTTTTTGGAATTGAAATACGATAGATCCTTTTTGGCACGAGATGCTGTAGCGAAATTAATTCCCTGTTTGGTCACGATTCCAGAATTATCATATAGATATCTATCCTGCATTTTTCTTACCCGATAATTATAGCCCAAAATTGAGAATCTCTTTGAGACATTACCCACGATAGTTATCTCCGTCGGACGCTGATTAATAATTCCTGCATCGAATAAAACCGTCTCGCAAGAAACATAAGCAAACCTGCGAAGCGATTTGATACCCAAAACAGTTGGGTCAATTTTCTTGGGATTAGAAACTGCGTAAAGTCTTCTCCATATTCTATAGAGCAAACCTCTTTTCGTATATCGTCCTACCATCACTCGAAGTGCCCCGCGATTGGTAACACTCCATATTGTAGCCAGATCTTGTATGCTAAAAACCAACCCTGGCATTGTAGATAGTTTGGACAATCGATCTCCGTCAGAAATCCTTGATTTACTTTTTGATTTAGCTGGCTTTTTTAGCTCTTTTCCTATTTTGGTGTTCATTTATAATATACTTATATGTATACTATAACACATCCATAACCAAATCTACAAACCTAGATCTTTTAGCTTCTTTATTGTCACTGTATTTACAGTACCATCAGCTGGAACAATTTTATTCTTGGCTTGCCACTTCTTCAGTGCTTCGACAGTGAGAGGACCGAATTTACCTTTCTTTAAATTGCTTGGCCATTTGAGGAAACCGTTGGATTCTAGGAAATTTTGTAAGACTTTTACATCATCACTACTCGTTCCTAGAACAATTTTAGGATCTTTGGAAAATTTTATTGGTGCTTTGTTTGCAACAGTAGTTTTAATAGGTTTTGTAGGCTTGGGGACTTTGAGCAAAGTATTCATCTTTGCGAGAGTCTTCGTGTCTAGCTTACCTGTTGCTGTAGTGAGGCCTAGTTCCTTTAGATACTTATTCTGGAAATCCTTGATAGCTTGTTCAGTTGCTTTGCCAAACGATCCCTTATCACTATTAATATTTGCATCAGTAATTAATCCAAGCCTTACAAGTCCAGTCTGGAGCTTGGTGACATTGACCCCTTTCTCACCGATCTTCACAGCCTTGGGGATAGCTTTGCTTCCCCCACCCCCGCCACCTCCACCTCCGCCGCCACGACTCCGTCTAACCACTTCTGCTTCTCTGGTCACATTTATACTATAAGTACTTGTAGAAACTCCGTCTTCAGCAGTGACATCAATACTGATTAAAATAGATCCGACTGAAATTGATATAGGATCAGAAGCAGACCCGGTCGAAGTTGTAGCATTATTTACTTTAATGGTTGAATGAAATTGGTTTTGTACTGGGGTGATAGTTATGCTACCTATATTGCTACTCACACTTGCAGCATACGAGACTGTGCTTGAAGAAAAGCCTGGATTTAGGCTACCACTGCTCAGAGTGATATTTTGTAATTTGGCATCAGAACTTGGAGGATTTACGGTGATTGTATATATCGCAGTTGTTGTACCGTTTTCTGCAGTTACCATCAGAGTATCACCACTGAGCACTGGGTTTGATAAATTTCCAATACTGAAACCCTGGTACAAATCACCTTTCGTCAGAGCAGTAATAAAAGTCGAAGACGCTGTACCAAATGGAACATTAACAATCGTTGAGCTTGCATTGTCCACTGTATATGCTGAAGAAGTAATTGTAGTAATAGAGCTTGGGGGTAAAAGATTTATTTTAACATCGTAAATTTGAGTCAAAGAATCTATTGCTGTTACTGTGTAAGTGGTTGTAGAAGTGAAATTATTGGACACACCTGATCCTGGGTTAACTGAAACACCAGTAATTGTAATGCTTGGGATAAGAGAAGTTAGGTTAGTGCTATATGGAACATCGAGGATGATCGAGTGTGTTAATTCATTTATAGTAGTTGTACCTACTTGATTTGGGACTGTAAAGGCGGTGATGGCTTTGACCTGCATTGATGCGAGAGTATTATATGCATTTATTCTTTTACCAGAAACAGTCTTCCCGCTCAAAGCGCCCAGACTATCTCCGGTGTTTAGAATGATACTTTTTATTTGGGAATATGGCAGATTAGGAACATAACCATACATAAGTGCAGCAAGACCAGCAACATAGGGAGCTGCCATCGAGGTACCACTTCTAAAATTATAATTTTCATCAGAGCCATCACTAAAACTGCTAATTTCTATATCATCCACTACGCAACCGAAATAATTTTGTGCTGGGCTATTGGACGAATTGGTGTGCCATTTAAATCCAAATCTGAAATTACTAGTTAAAAATTCACTTGGTATAGGGTAACTTTCGAAATCATAACCGGCACCACCAGCCGAGCTTGCATCACCGTTTAGACTATCTAGAGTTGTCTCGTTCCATCTGAACTCTTCTTCAAAGCCACTCCCCCCATCGAATTGTAGTGCTATATAGTCGCTACTTGCAGGCGAGAAATACTCTGTGTCGCAAGCTGCATAAAAGCTAATTGTAGTGTTCCCAGACAAATTATAGACTGGGCTAGAAGCATCACTATCTATATTATTTGCATACGGTTCGTTGATATAATCACTTGCAAGCACATTATCTCCTCCAGAAAGTTCATATGTCCCCCAGTCACCGTTTTTCGTCCATCCCATAGGGAGGTTGGGTTCGATGACTCCATTAAAATTCTCTGTGGTTACAGATGTGTAGTCTGTTAAGCTTTGGATATTTGTACCCGGCGCCCCTACATCGACAGATACATTACCAAAGCTCGAAAAATTAGCTAAAATATCATTCTGATCTGTAGCGGCAACAGAGATAATATTATCCAAATCATAATCAGAAGGATAAAGATGGCCAGTTTCATTATTGGTAGCACTATTTCCCGCCGCAGCGACAAAGAGTCCTCCTGCGGTCCTGAATCGATTGATCGCATTGTATTCGAGCCCTGAGAAACTCGATCCGCCATAACTAGCATTAATAATCTTCGCACCGTTCTGGATTGCAAAATCAATACTTTTTATATTATCACTTACAGACAGAGATGATTTGATAGCCATTATTTTAGCATTGGGAGCTACTCCAATTATTCCTTTGTTATTACCCTTTGTACCAGCAATAGTTCCTGCAACATGGGTTCCGTGAGAAGACGTTGTAGGTAGCGGGGTTTTATCATTATCTTCGAAGTCATAACCATAGTTACAGTTCCCGATCACGATGCCATTTTCATTTTTGCAACTAATACCATTCCACATATTTCCGATTAAATCAGGGTGATTATATGCCACCCCGCTATCTATCACAGCCACGATAACATCAGTTGAGGTTCCATCGCTGATTGCCCATGCCTCTGGTGCATCGATATCAGCATCATTTGTTCCTGTAACATCATCCACCAATTGCCCTATATTATCCAACCCCCAGAGATTGGTTCTAAATGTATCATTTGTACTAATCACCAGAGGGTATCGTTTATAGTTTGGTTCAACAAATTCGATATTTGGATCATTCTTTAATTCTTCGATCTTCTGCTCAACTGTTGTATGGTCCTTAATTCTAAAAACCGATATATTGTTTCCTATCAAATCCTCTTTCCTCTCTAGAGATTCAGCTGAGAAAAGACTCACAGATGCCGATCTACCCAAAGAAGATTTCAGGTCAATTTTCTCATCTTTGTATTTAATTAAAATCTCCCCTTCTACATAGTCCTTCTTGATAGTTTCTTCTCTCTTTAAATCATTACGACTAGGCTCGATTTCGAGGGCAAAAACTTGAGTATTTAGACTACCGAAGATAATTATTAATATTAGAACTATTGTGGCAATCTTCTTAACATACTTCAGAATTTGGGTTGATATCATGGGCTGATATTACGAAATAAGCCCAGATGTGTCAATGGTGAGTTATTTGGTAACCACCACCGCCCTCCCTTCAGTAATCACCACCGTGTGCTCGAAATGGGCCGAGAGTGAGCCATCTGCTGTGAGGTAGGTGTAGCCGTCGGGGTCGAGTTTGATCTTCATCCTGCCTTTCTTGCCCGGACCTACACAGAGCATCGGCTCGATCGCTATCACCATGCCGGGTTTAAGTAACGCACCTTTACCGGGCTTGCCCCAGTTAGGCACAAATGGCTCCTCGTGAACACTGTAGCCTACGCCGTGGCCGCATAGATCTTCAGCCAAGCTAAATCCATACGCAGTCGCCACCCTCTCTATCGCATGGCCGATGTCGCCTATATACGAGCCTGCGCGAGCCTGCGCTATACCTGCAGCGAGAGCTTCCCTGGTAGCCTTTAACAGTTTCTTGGTATCATTGGGGATTTTCCCTACTGGCAGAGTAACTGCAGCATCTACATACATCCCATCATGTATGAGTGATGCATCGATAGTTACGATATCTCCTTCTTTTAACTCCTTTGGATTCTCGTTTGGAATACCGTGAACGATTTCATCGTTTATAGATACACAGGTCGCCGCAGGGTAAGCACGCTTCGCACCGGCTGGAGTGTAGCCGAGTATAGCTGGCTTGTCCCCACCTTCCTTGATAAGTTTCCTAGCAAGGTCTTCGATAGATTTGGTCGAAGTTCCAGGCACTGCGAGCTTGGAAAGTTCAGAGAGAATAAAAGAAAGTCGCTTGCCACCAGCCTTGAGGCTTTCTATTTCTTTATCACTTTTAATCGTTATCATTATCTAGAGGTTTATAGCCTTGCAGATATCATTGTGAACCTGCTCAATAGTCTGTTCACCGTTTATGGTTTGGAAATTGTAGTAATCATTACCCTTCATATAAGCTACAGCTTCTGCTGCGTCGGTATCATACCAATCCATCCTAGCTGCGATACTATCAGTCGTATCATCGGAACGACCACGACTATGTAGCCTATCTATAGCCCACTGTCTGCTTACATCAATATAAATTACAAAAGGCTTCTCATGGCCATAGAATTTGAGTGCGGACTCGAGTATCTTGGCTTCGCTCATACGACGTGGTGTGCCGTCAAACACGATATGCTCGGTACAAGTCACATTGTTTACAAGCATGTCAGCCCATGCCCAGATAGATAGAAATGAAGGCTGCAACCCCCCAGCACGAGCCACCTCTCGAGCTTTCTCTGCACTACAGGAATCTCCGTTTACAAATTCGCGGAACTTGTGACCAGGCTCAACATACAGAACAGGTTGCCCTGTCTTCTCCTTGAGCTTTTTAATTAGCAAATCAACCTGGGTGCCTTTGCCCGCACCAGACCGCCCGATAAATATGATTGTATGCAGAGGTTGCATAGATTATTTTTTCTTTTCAAGCATTAAAACTTTTTTCTCTAGAGCAACAAATTCCTCATAACTAACTTTCGTATGCAGATCATACTTAATAAGTTCGATATCACCTTTGATTATTTCTGTGTTTTGAATTATTTCACCAAACTGTTTTTCGTTTGATTCAATATGACCCTGAAGCATCTCGTACATTAAAGAAAATTTGTCATCAAAATGTTCCTTATACAAACCGAGATGGTGAGCAAATCTTTTCTCGATTTGCCCTAGCAGATCTTTATCATTTTGCTTTTTAGGCTCCTTTTTCATACCCCTCATAATATCAAAAACCTCTCAATACTTCCTATTGACATTTCAAATAATATGTGTAATATAGAACCTAGCAAAACCAGTTCTAACCACAACCAAATACATGATACTAGATCTCTACCTAAACTATGCAGGAGGGTACGTAAAGGCGTTCTTCCCTGTCAAAAAGGCTCAAACTTTCGTCCCACGAATCGGAGAATCAGTGGGGGTTCTACCAGATTTTCATGACCCCAAAGATATTCTCAACATGGATATCGAAAGACTCGCAAACAAAATCGCTATTGGTACGATGGATTTTCTTGATGAATCCTCCCCTCATCCAGATGATTCAGACTCCTGGATAAACAAATGGCTTATCTTTCCTCAGAAAATTACACCAATTTTCTTCCAGGGAAGAGTGGTCTATGTAGTTTCAATATGTTACGATCTTAGCAATCCAAATGAACTAGACGAAAAGGGAGTCCTTCAGCACAAAGATGATATCGATAGGGGACAAAAAATGTTGGCTGAGAGCATCATTTACTCACTGGCTGCACAATATGATTGTCCAGCGATAATGGAGGAAATTTGCAATACCGACATTCCAGCCAAGGCTATAATGATTTCTCCAAGGGAGAGCTCTTTGGCAGTAACAGCTACGGAAATGTATTTCCTTTGAACTTCCAATTTGGAAGTTCTTTTTATTTAGTACTCTCTCACAGAAAGCTGGGCGTCAAGCTTCTTTACTAGATCGGTTACGACATTTACTACGATGAGGAGTGCTGTACCTCCGATAGCGAGAGACTGTATGCCAGTTACAGACTGGACGATGAGTGGAAGGATAGCGATGAATCCGAGAAATACTGCACCGACGAGCGTAATACGAGTAACGATAGTTCCTATGTATTTGACAGTAGACTCACCCGGACGAACACCTGGGATAAATGCACCGTTCTTCTGTAGATTCTCTGCAATAGAGTTTGGGTCAAATGTAACGGCTGTGTAGAAATATGTAAATATCACAACTAGAGCGAAGTAGCCTGCACCGTATATCCACTGGTTCGCTAGTAGTGCAAGTCCGGTAGATGCAACAGTCTGAACCCAAGCTTGTGGTAGAGTCGCGAGGAATGTAAATATTAGCTGTGGGAATAGGAGTAGTGATAGTGCAAATATGATAGGGATCACTCCAGCCTGGTTTAGGCGTAGTGGGATATATGTAGATACTCCTCCATAGACTTTGTTACCCCGAACGCGCTTGGCATATGTCACAGGCACTGGACGTTCTGCCTCTGTGATAAACACAACCGCAGCGATGATCACAAGTGACAATGCTAGGAATGCCAAATACAAAGGTATCTGTGATGGGTCATATGTCGCAACAAGCTGTGCAGTGACGGTGGGTAGCCTAGCAACGATACCAGCAAATATAATAAGTGATAGACCGTTACCAATACCGAACTCGGTGATTAGCTCACCTATCCACATGAGTAGCACTGCCCCCGCAGCGATGGTGATCACGTTTACGAGGAAGCCGAACGGTGAGAGGTTTGGAAGTACCTGTTGCTTCTGAAGTAGTAGGATAAACCCGAACCCCTGTAGAAGAGCTAGCGGGATCGTGAGCAGTCTAGAATACTGGATAAACTGTCTACGACCTGTCTCACCTGACTCTGAATACATCTCTTTGAGTGTTGGGAATATCATGGTGAGTAGCTGCATGATGATCGATGCTGTGATATATGGTCCAACACCAAGCATAACGATAGATATACTAGACAATCCTCCGCCAGAGAATACATCGAGGAGACCTAGGAACTGATTGTTGGCGAACAGTCTGGTCAGTGCAGTAGTATCGACACCCGGGATTGGGATTGTAGAAAGGAAGCGAAACACAACCAATGCGCCCAAAGTAAAAAGTAATCGTGTTCGTAGAGTGGAATCAGCGATTAGCAATTTTAATTTTTGGACAAAGGTTTGCATAAGTTTAAGAAGTTTTCTTGTCGGCGATCTTGGCTGCGGCAGCTGCTGATATAGTGCATCCAGATATAGTTATCTGCTTGGATAGGCTACCTGTAGCGAGTATCTTTACCTTTGGTAATTTGCCAGAACGCATAGATATCACTTTCTTCTCCAGTAGATACTGTGGAGTTACCACATCTCCATTCTGAACGATTTTCTCTAGGATTTCTAGATTGACAGCTACAGGCTTCACTTCTCGAGTCTTGAAGCTGTTTTTACCTCTTCCACGCTGCTTTGGGAGTTTCTTGATTATATCTCGGAGTTCGGGACGTTTCTTGCGACCCGCACGTGCATTCTGACCCTTGGTTCCTCTTCCAGCAGTCTTGCCTCTGGTTCCTCCGCGTCCGACTTGGACACTGCGCTTGCGTTTGGTCTTTGATTTTAGATTGTGTGTTTGCATGATGGTTAATTATGTAGATTATTTTGACTTTTTCTTCAAGCCAGACAGAGCCTTTAGGGTTGCCTGTGCGATGTTTAATTTGTTCTTGCTAGGAGAAAGCAGTTTGGCATTCACGTTCGTTATACCTGCGAGCTCGAGCACAGTTCGCACAGCAGATCCAGCTACTAGTCCGCGAGCTGGAGCTGGCATAATGGTGACACGTCCACTAGAGTATTTGGCTTCTACATCATGCGGGATGGAGCTAGTCTTGGTGATTGGTACTGTGATCATAGATTTCTTTGCTGACCTTACAGCCTTCTCGATAGCGATCTGGGTATCTACACCCTTGCCGGTACCTACGCCAACCTTACCCTTCTTGTCACCGATAGCGATAGCAACAGAGAATGCCATACGACGTCCTCCTGATGTTACTCGAGTTACGCGTCGGATAGCTATGATCTTTTGGTCGAATTCAGGCTTGACGCGTTCGCGGCCGTCACGCTTGAGTGAGCGACGGTTTTTTGTAAATTCCTTTTTCTTTTCTGTTGTTGTTTCTATCATAGTATAAAATTAAAATTCTAGTCCACCTGCCCTCGCCGCATCTGCGAGAACTTTTATCTGGCCAATGTATTCGAACCCACCTCGGTCAAACACTGCCTTGGCAATATTCTTTGCCACAGCTTTCTCGGCAATGCCCTTGCCTACCGCCTCGGCTGCAGCAACTCCACGCTTTTTGGTATCTCGAGAATTCATTGCTACTAGAGTAGTACCGGCATCATCATCGATAAGCTGAGCATATATGAATTTATTGGACCTAAACACCGCTAGTCTCGGGCGCTCTGCGGTACCAGAAAGCCTCGCTCTAATGCGGTTGTGTCTTCGATTCCTGCGAGTTGTTTTAAATGATGTAGTCATAGGTGTATTGTTACAATTTACTATACGGATTTCTTGCCTTGCTTGCGGCGGATCACTTCGTCTTCGTATCGGATTCCCTTACCTTTGTAAGGTTCAGGTTTCTTCTGAGATCTCACCTTGGCGGCGAATTGCCCGACTAGGCCTTTGTCTATACCAGAGATGTTTAGATTGTTCTTCTCCATGACAACCTTGATTCCAGTAGGAATCTGGACTTTGACCTGGTGAGAAAACCCTACTGACATCACAACCTCCTCGCCTTTCACATCAGCCTTGAAGCCGATACCATCGACTATGAGCTTCTTCTGAAAGCCTTTGGTAACTCCTTCGAACATGTTCTTTATGAGTGAGGCAAATGTTCCCCATAGAGCCATGGTCTCTAGCTTGTCATCTTGTGGAGTAAGTCTAACACCTCCCTCATCAGTAGTAACAGCGATACAAGGAAGGATTTCCTGAGTGAGCTCGCCCAGAGGACCTCTGACAGTAGCGGTTGAATCAGCAAAGGAGAATGTTACTTTCTCTGGAATTGGTATGCTTTTTTTTGCTATTCGTGACATATAAGTTTGTTACCAGATTTTAAATAATACTTCTCCTCCTACGTTCTTTTCACGAGCCTGTCTGTGAGTAAGTATACCTAATGGTGTTGTGAGTACATATAGACCTTTGATACGAGAGTTGGCGAGGATTTCTTTGGAACCTCGGTATACTCTGCGAGAGAATTTGGAAACTCGGCGAGCTCCTACCACAGGCATTGCTGGGTTTAGTTTCACCTCGGCGAATTTGACTATAGGCTTGCCTACTTTCTTTATCTCTAACACAAAGCCCTGGGTCTTTAGTAATTCGAGCACTGCATCGATCATCTTGGAATAAGGTAATACGATAGTGTCCTTGTGGGCTGTGCTTCCTGTCTTTAGACCGTTTATTAGCTCGGCAATGTAATCTCTTACCATGATGATTTTTTAACCCCAGGAATTAGGCCTTCGTTGGCATATTCCCTAAAGCAGATACGGCAAAGCTCAAACTCGCGCATGTAGCCGCGCTTGCGACCACATCGGAAACAACGACGAACGACCCGAGTTGAGAACTTGGGTGTCTTCGCCGCACGCGCTTTGACTGATGCTTTTGCCATAGATAATTAAAGAAGCTCTATAAGAGCTTGTCCGGCTATATTAGCAAAGGGTTTACCCGATGTCAACAGAGAGTCTCCTCCCACTCACAATGAGCATCAAATGAATCCCATCTCCTAGGTAAATGGTTACAAAAAGGTCAATCGCCACTAGTGTCCAATTAAAAACTCTCCCAATAAGGGAGAGAAATGAAGAAAGTTGCGAAACAGCAACGCGGTTGTGAGAATTGAAGTCGTTGTCGAGCCAATTATCGTTCTCGATCCACTTCGCACCATTACGGTAGAGGCACCGAACACGCCGATCGTCGCCAGAGCCGAACTGGGCTTCGACAAATACTACGATATTGATACCGGAAGCTTCGTCTGGCATCAAGTGCCAATTCTCCGACCTTTTGTAGAAGATGAAGTCATCATCAAGATAAAAACCCCAGCTCCTGCTGGGGTCATGAAGGCTACTCCCCTTTGCTAGAAATCTCCCTTCTTACCTTTTCTATATAGTTGGCTGCTGCTTGCTGCCCACCGAGTCCGAACGATAGCCCAAATGCTAATGCTAGAGCCACTATAACACCAGTAAATGCTATCTCTATAACTCGGGCTGCAATGTTGAGCTGGAGCAGAGCTGCGAGTATGCCGAATACCCAGATGGACCATTTGGCTATAGTTCCAATGAGCCCAGCAGATGTAACCTCTGCTGCCTTGGCTGCACGTATTACAGCCTTGCGAACTGCTTCACCTATAACTGCAGATAATAGTAATATAAATACTGCAGCTATTACTTGTGGAATATAATTGAGGACTACTCCCTGTAGAAATGCATTGACCTGATATAGTTCTAAGACATTGAACGAACCGACGAGTGATACCGCGATGATGAACCATTTAAATAGCGCCCCGATAAATTCTCCTGAATTGAGAGTGAGACCGATGCGGGTAACCAATTCATCGATACCAGCCGCACGCAGTGCTTCATCGAGTCTTATTATACCTATGATCTGAGCTATGACCTTGGCAACGAGCGCACCAACGATCCAGCCAATAATAACGATCAGGATTGCGATAATAATCTTTGGAGAATAGTTAACGATTCCAATCCAGATGTCGATAAATGATTGAGAGATCACATTGTTCCAAATATTCATAAAATATATATTAGTTGTAATAGCGGAAATCCGCCCCTACATTATACCACGCTAGGATTACTTTAGGGCTATCTTGTCCAGGAGAACCTGGTGGTTGAAATCGAGTATATCCCGCACCAGCTTGTCATACATACCGTACCTGTATTTGAAGTCATCGGTTTCAAATATAACATACTGTAGCTCCCTACCCATATCAGCCTCGATAGACCTGATAGCATTCTCGGCCACACTCGTCTTTATATTGTCACCTACCACTACTAGGTCTACTCGTCCATCCCAGTCATGTAGGAACACACCAGCCACAACAACGAATTTTAGCTTACCAGCTCTGGATAGTCTGCCGATGATTTCCTTGTCGTTTATCGCACCTGTAGCGAGTAGAAATTCGCGGAGAGGCTTGAGTAACTCTAGCTCCTGATCGAGTCCATACCCAGCAGCGCGTTTTTTAATTAAACCCATTTTGACAAGTATCGCTAGGTTGGCTTTGGCTTCACGGACGCTTACTTTGGCCTTGGTGATTATGTCTTCCCTGGACAGAACCCATTCTGGATTAAATACAAAAAGCTTGGTGAGTTTTACCTTGGCCGGTGTTCCAAATAGTAAGGAGAGTATATCCATGAGCAAGGATTATAGCATATTTATGAGACCTATGCAGGCCACTACAACAATGCCCACAAACACCACAGCAAACAACACAGAATTCTTGTCGATCATGGATGGTAATTAATGAATGGTAAATAATGATTTAACAAATTTGATTATACCACCATCTTTAGGAGGAGCGACACTCTCTATACGGATAGGTAGTGGGACTACGGGTGCGGCAGTTGTGGCCGCCACAACTGCCGCTTCAGCTACAATAAGTGGTGCAAATGTCGCCACAACTGCTTTCGATACTGGCTTTTCTACCTTGGTAACTACTTTCTGTGACTTCTTGTCCCAGACAAACGCCTCATCATCGTCGGGGAACAATAGACTCGCAGTGTCTCTAGGCAACATGAACGATACCTGATTCGGTATGCGCACAGAGCTTTCGGCGCTTATGATGGTGTCTGTCGGTATGATGTAGCTGTCATCACCTATGCTTAGTTTCCAATCGTTGAGATTGACTTCGTCTTTCAGATTGTTCCTGATCTCTATGTAGCCAGATGCTCCTGGATGTACATTTGTGATGCTTATATCTGGATTGATCACCGATACTCTGGTCCTCGATACGGAGTGCTCCCCACGATAATCAGCATTGAGCACTACGTTATACTCGCCAGGAAATCGATACACATGGGTAACAGTATTCCCTATCTTGCTTGCACCATCACCAAATGTCCACAGGAATCCCCTCTTGGAACCGCTCGATCCACTAGGGTTCTGGTTGGTCTCTGCCTCAAATACAACAGGAGTATTGATAAGTACGGTTCTAGTTCTGCCAGCACCAACCTGTAGTGCAGTCTTCTTGGTAAATGTAGAAAGCTTGACTGAGCTAGAGTGTGATTTACCAGAAGAGGTCGTAGATACTGCAGTAGTAGTTGTGGTACCAGTGGTTGTAGTATCATCTGCCCGCCTGTCATCATCTTCATCTGCAGTGTGTGTATCACCTCCGCCTGCACCTATATGCACTGTCTGGCTCGCTGACCAGCCACCACCACCAGAGCGCGGAGTTACATGTACAGTTATGTTAGGTGATCCGTCTGTAGTATCACGATAGTAGAATGTCTTGTTCGCACTGTTCTTACTCATTGTGCCAGTAATAGGTTTGCCGGTACCCCCGAGGAACTCCCCTGACACAGAAGTAGTTGTGAATTCCACATCAGCCGTGTCATCGAGCTTCTCTTCGCTGCCACCACTATTCTGCAACTGGATAGTGATCGTCTCAGAAGTTGCCCCATTGGCCACACTTCGGACATCGCTTGTAAATACCACTTTACTTATATTTCCGGTGGCAGAAAGAGAGACCTGCGGGGAAATAATGAGAGCGATCAGAGCGCAGAGAATCCGAAAATATGGCTTCATATATGGATATTATTATTAATCTACAAATTTTATCACACCTACAATTCCAAAGTCAAATCCTAGTCTCCTCCCACTCACAATGAGCATCAAATCAATCCCGTTTCCCAGGTAAAAGAGCTCCAAAGAGCTAATTGCTTGGAAACGGTAGAATCTAGCATGATTGGTGGACTATGAACATCATTATGAACGATTCAAACATTCG
>JANNXY010000010.1:0-8978 GCA_031409775.1 bacterium
GACTATGTGATAGTGGGTATTGTATGCGCAGTGATTGCTTTTCTTGACCATGCATCTAGTATATCTGAAAACCAAGGGTTTTCAGACTTTCCTTAGCAGAAACCCCGCCCTAGAAGGGACGGGGAATGGGGGAGATTCAACTGGACTAAGTATGGGTCTCTCCCAATCATGTTCAATTGATAGGTTCAGGAGCCTGTTACGACTCATCATGACCCCAACATGCAAACGGCAGTCATAGTTTCTTGGTTTGTGTGTATTAAACTCTTCAAGCACTTGCCCAACTTGATCTGAATCTGTGAAGTCGGTAATACCGATAAGTGGATTTGATTTCATTGTTTTCTACCCCTGACATTACAATTTTTGGTTGAGTATGTCAAACGACATTCCGTTGGAACCAAAAAATCCCTATGGTTAAGGGATTTAATGGAAACTATTTCGTTGGCGCAAGCGGCCCTCTTCCGCTCAAGCTACAGACGGGCACAGCGGGACTCGGTCACAGATAATTCGCTTCGCGAATTTCCGCGACCCCGACTCAGCACTTCTTCCTGCCCCGCAGGCGTGCTTCCGTCTTTCGAGTCCTGCCGGTTTGCCAAATAGGCAAAACAAAAATCCGGCCATTAAGCCGGATTTTTGTTTTGCTGCGCAAGCGGCGGGACTCGAACCCGTAACCTCTCCCGTGCACTTATCCAATATTTTCATACTGGCGTGGACTATATCTTTACCATAGGATTACTCCATTAGGTACTCAGGTATCTAGTCTCTACGGCGCTCCTCCGATCACAAAGTGATTAGAGGTTCCCTCGGTGTTCGCATATCTTATAAATCGCTTTATAAAACTTAGCCTTCACCGATATCCCCAAGAGTTTCAATATATCATTTCGATATAAAGCTGCAATTTTGTCTACAGGGGAGTGCTCTGACCAGTTGAGCTACGCCTGCGTATTTCTAACAAACCTCTCAAATATAAGCTTTTTCCTTAGCAGAAAAAGCTTACTTGAAGTATTATACATGATTTCTGATAATTTCAAAGCGCCTGTAGTACTGAGGTTCAATCTAGCGCAATTCTTGTTTTTTAGCTTATAAATAGATCCACCACTTATACCAATTTGATGTAATACTTTTTGCAGATCTTTGAGGAAGTAAACTGAGGCACTAGTAAAAGTTAGGAAGATAACTTTAGTCGGAAATTGTCTTTTTTTATTCATTTCTCCCATCCACACATTGCCATCCCCATCGAAAAATCCTCTAATGAAATCGCCAATGTAATTCCTTGGTATCTTTGGAAAAATCATTCTTTTAGATTTATCTGGGGTCAAACCTAATGCGATCAAATCCTCAAACATTTCCCTGCTTCCTATCTGAAATCTATAGCAAGCTTCTTCTTTGCGTTTTGATACTTTATGATTTGATTTCATGGTCGACAGTATCTCTTTTAATAAAGTTAGATCATTGGAATACAAAGCAAAGTAATACCCTCCGCGTTTCGCCACCGTCATATTCCCATCAGCAAACATAAATCCAAGAATATAGGCCATATCGCTAGACCATTTTTTAAAGAAATTTTTATTAATACTTCTCGATATTGGCATGACAGTATTATACACTAACCAGATATAAATAAAAATGCTACGGTTACCGCCGTAGCTCGGGGTGCTCTTATGGAGCGACCATTATACCTTTGCCGCCGCCCCCACCACCATTGCCTGGAATCGGGCTTTCATATGGCCGAAATTTCGGCCAAGTGAACCGCAAGTGGTACACACCCTTCTTTAGCGAGACAACAAAGTTCTGGGCAGGATCGATCCGATCGTATTCAGACTCGGTTGCATCTCCCACAAACCAGACGATAACCGAATCAGGCAACTCGCCTTCGGTAGTAACCTGACTCACACTATAGACTCCGTTTGTGGTAACTTCTACCTCCAGAACCTCGGTCTGCCCGTAACCTTTGTTACTTTCGAAAGGCCTGCCCATGATACTACCGAGCTGTGGAACCACTTTCTGCATGGCATAGAATTTGCCTGACGCAACCGACGTGATGGCAGATGGGACAATTTGGCTTCCTGTCTCTGAATCATAGGCATAAGTATTTGTCTCCCATGTCTCAGGATCGAAAGTTTGCAGATACAGCTCCCCTTTCTTGTCGAGGAGATAATCCGGGAGACGGAAAGAGTTCCTTTCGCCTTCCCTCACATCGACATCTACATAATACCAATTAACTTGGTTACCATTGTCATCGCGTTCGATGAAGCGGACACCAGACAGGTCACTTACTTCGTAAACAACTTCCGCGGGGTGTAGTTCTATCACCCCAGCACCTGCCGGAGTTCTCCATCCCCCGCTTCCATTCTGCTCAAGCTGGAAGCTCGTGCCGCCAGAGAATAAGAATTCCCAGTTGGCGTTATAATACCAGGCATTCAACGAGACCCAATCCACACTTGGCTTGGCCAAGTTGTAAACAAGAGGTTGGCTGCCGAGAAGCGCCAAAACTTCGTTCATTTTCGGCTGACCAGCCGGATTGTAGTCCGCCTGGAAATCGCTTCGTGTGGTACTGGAATAGAGCATACTCGAAGCATACGCCGAAACTTGAACATGTGCCACTCGCGCAACGTTGTTCGATACGACTTGGTCCTTTTTCATCAGGATCTTCGACGGCCGAGACGATGCACCTCCCCCGCCACCTCCGCCGGATTGTGCATGAGTCATTGCAAATGCCCCGCACGTAAATGCGACAGTCAACGATACGATCAGTGTTTTGATTTTCATTGGTAATTACTGGATTTTCCCGGAGACGAATGTTGTTATGTCGCCGGAAGGTTGTTCGGTTGGATTGTTGGTTGTTTTGCTGGTTTCGGTCGTAGCTATTTCTGGCGGCGACTTGGTCGGGACAGCGACATATAATATCGCCAATACTGCAATTGCCCCTACTAGGGCTAGGTGTTTATTCATGTTGTTTATGTACAATCCGGACTTTCCGGATGAAGAAATAGACTAACACATATTAGATAAAAAAGCAATAGATACGGCTAAATCCCCTATTCCTGCCTCAGTTTCTCGGCATAGACAGCTATGGTGCGGCGTTTGTAGGGCTTGCCATCGCGAGTGACGTGCTTGTAGGATTTGAGCATTTTGTGAACCTTGAAATGCTTACCGAGCCACTCCTCGAGATCATGCTCGGTCCAGACGTACTCCTGCTCACCGATCTTGGGGTGTACATAGGTCTGCGGCTCGTCGCCGGGGCGTTCTGCGATGAGCCGCTTGGCATGCATATCACCATCCATGACAAAGGTCTTCATAAACAACCATCCAAAAGGCTTGAGCACTCTCACCACTTCATTTATATAAATCTCTCTTTGCTTTGTATTTAAAATATGCGATGTCATCATGTCTAACACGACGTCGACGCTCTCGTCTGCCTGAGGTAATTTATCAGTGATCGAAGCAGCCTTTAATTCTATCTGCAATTTATCCTCTGAGGCTACTTTCTTGGCCTGGCTTATCGCCACATCAGAAATATCTACCCCGTAGCCTTGCATAGAATATTCTTTACACATATATAGGAGATTCCGACCGTTCCCGCAGCCTAGGTCCAGTACCATACCTCCCCGCGGGAATGGGTACCATTCGGAGTTCCTCTCTGCCCAATGTGAAAAGGTAACCACATCTCCTGCCGGTTCATCGGACATGGTTAGATGTGCAGGCCTATCATACTCTTTGTTCCAGAATTTCTTTGACATGTTAATAGATTTCTATATATTTTTTGGGTGTCGGAGGCGAGAGTCGAACTCGCGACCTCATCTTTATGAGTGATGTGCTCTAACCATCTGAGCTACTCCGACATATTTACTTGGGAACCTAAGGAAAGATGATCAATCATTCCTTGAATCTTGTGTTTATAACGTGAAGGATTCCTCACCATGAGTGCCATTACTCCATAGTACTTATCATGATTCTCATAAATCTTCTTGTTTTGAACTCTAAGCAAAACAGGCTTTCCGAATTGCTCTTTAGGTAGATTAAGCAATTTTGACCAAAATGACAATACCCTACCAATTCTGGCCTCATGAACATGGTTAATAAATATCCTGGGCATAAATCCAGACGGAGTAACCCCCAGTACCTCAACATACCATTTTTTCATTAAAAGTATAAGTTTCGGATCTGAATTACTAAAGGAAACCTTTCCTCCCTTCTTGGACCCTTCCGCCCAATACAGAGATATTCCTGCCACTAACAAATCCCTTTTTGAAATATTTCCTAACATTTTCTTCGCCACCAAGCCATGAGCTTCAATAAGTTCCCGCTTTTTGTTCTTATTCATTTCTGCCCCTTTTAGCCTTCCTAAATAACCCATTTTTACCATATGGGAATGCAGTTTTTTCTTTTGAGCCAGTGTAAGTACTGTATCTTTGCACCAGACACTGACGCTTCCTTTTGATACCCCCAATATCTCTGAAATATTCTTGATACTTTTCCCACTTTTTCTATACTTTAATGCTTTGAGACGAATGTCATATTTAGCCATATATAGTATTATACCGGCTATTCAATTATGTTCCAGTTAATTATCCACCAATCTTTTCCTTGCTCTGACAAACATAAAATGGTATAGTACTTCCCTACCCAATTGGATACAAAGAGGACATAGCGGGGTAGAGTAATAGTAATTCGTTAGGCTCATAACCTAAAGATCTCCGTGCAATTCGGGGCCCCGCAACAATTAAAACGTTAGAAAATTAAATAAAAAAGGTGAAGCAAATTATTGTTTGACTTCACCTCATCACAAACGCTTCACGATCGCGTATGTGACATTGTAAACATGGATGTATTCTTCCGGGTCAACGATCAGGACCTGGTATTTCTCCAGACAGATCTCTCGATAGAAACGTAGTATCTCTTTTTTTGCTGTTTCGAAGTCTGGTAGAAGCTCTCTCTTTGCACGGAGACGATCCCAGATATTGATGAATAGACCGTAGCCGTCTTTGACCCTGCTCCTACCTTTCTTCTTTTTCTCAACAAGAGGATGTCGATCAAGGACAGCGTTGAATGCCTCTGTTGAGTAGATAAAGGGCACCACTTCCTTTCCTTCCATTCTGGCGAGAAAACGCTCAGCCTCATTCACGAGTGCTGAGAAAGTCGGACCAGGGACAAAATGGTCTTGGAGAATGAAAACTCCACCAGGCTTCAGGATTCGGAGGGCTTCTCCAAGCGCTTCGTGCCAACCTCTCCTTGGTAGATTGTTGAACCCGTAACGGCAGACGATCGCATCATAACTTTCTGATACTACATCGGCCATTAAGGTAACATCTAATTGGATCACAGATTCATTCGGTATGACGTCTATGCTGTTCAGGTTCGCCCTCGATTGGTCTGCAAATGTCATCTCAAAATCTTTACCGAGAGACTTCAGATGAGTCCCCAGTGCACGACCGATGAGACCTGTACCACAACAGACATCCATCACTTTCCAGCATCGAGGCTCAGGGATCTTCATCTCTTTGTTGAGATAATGGTCAAATAAAGCTGTGACATATCGCGGGGAGCGCGGGTCAGCAACAAAGGCATTGAATGTCTTCAAATACGATTCAGGATATTGTTCGGTCATTTGGTTTTCCTCTGGTTAATTGTTTTCTAGAATTAGATTAACCCATAAATAAGAATTCGTCAAATGAAGTAAAATTCTTCGAACACTTCCTGGTAAAGCGAAATTACCTTGCGGGCTTCGTGCTGACTGACTTTGTATTCGGAACCCATGTGAGCGATCTTGTTGCGGACTTTGTGAGCTTCCCAGGCTTGGTTGAGGGTGAGGAAGTCTGAGGATTCTACATTCTTTAATTTGTCCCCGATCGAGATGCCGTCATAACCCATCTTGTCTAGCATTGTCTCGAGGATTATGTCTGCCTCGATGATAGACTGTCTCCAGTCGCTCTGGTTATAGGATTCTAGGAGCTGCAGTACATGCATCCATCGCTGGTTACCCTGCTTGTCGGCACTCCTAGACTCTGGATCTATCTCGCCCGGCAGGACCTGTGCCAACCCTGATTCGTTGTTGCGTATCACTATATGTGGCACGGTCTGGATAACATCACTGTTTAGCTTGCGTGATGCTTCATCTGTTGCTTCAGCGAGACGGGATTTGAAATACAATATCATGATCGTGAGCAGGACGATGATCCCCCACAATATCGGCCTCACGTATTTCCACATGATAGGTAAAATATTCAGATAATAATACGCGCTCACATAGCTTGTGATGCCTTCTGACTCTATCCAGCCTGATGGTGCTGACTCGAAGTCCACCCTATACCAAGTCTTACCAAACATGTCTATCGGTCCTTCCTTTATACTTGCCTTTTCATATTTGGTTTGGCGACCGAGTATCGGCCCGCCGGGAGCGTTGCGTACAGCACTAGTTTCTCTGAGGATTATTTCTTTGCCCGGAGAAACATCACCCTGTGGAAATACAATCTTGCCGTTCGTATTGTCGAACAGAACACCGTTTAGACTACTCAGTAGGAGTCCTACGAGGAATATAAGTCCCACAACAATAAAAAGTGGGTCCATGCCTGGACTCGGCGCTGCAGGCTTCTTGTCATCTTTCTTCTTGTCTTCGGCCATGGGAGTATTATAGCTTATTTTCAAACACCTTTCCTGCTTCAAACAGCGCATCCTCAGCGAACTCGGGAGCCATGAGCTGTATGCCTACCGGCAGTTTAGTACCACTTGCATTAGCAAATCCTGCAGGGATAGAGATCGCTGGCATCCCAGTAAGGTTCGCTGTAACAGTAAATATATCCTCGAGATAGATCGAGAGCGGATCTGTAACCTTGTCACCTATCTTCCATGGTAGAGTAGGTGCAACTGGTGTGAGTATATAATCCACTTTATCAAAGGCTTTCTCATAATCCGACTTTATGACTCCACGCGCCAGGTTAGCTTTGCCGTAATACGAATCATAGTACCCTGCGGACAATACATACGTACCGAGCATAATTCTCTTGCGTACTTCTTTGCCAAGCTTGGCGCCGCGAGATTTGGAATAAACTTCAAAGAGCTTTTCTGAATCTATATTTGTACCAAATCTGATTCCATCATACCTAGACATGTTTGAGGAGATTTCTGCGAAGTTCAATATATAGTACGCAGGCAAAGCGTATTTAATATTGGGCAATTCTATATCTACCACTTCATAACCCAATGATTTAAATTTCTCGATAGAATCATCAAACACCTTCAACACTTCACTACTTATTCCACCCCCACGGACAAATGTATTGGGCACACCGATCACCTTGCCTCTAGATTGCACCACTGTTTCTTCCCTACTCGTCGAATCAAATGCGTCTTTGCCTTTTATTATATTAAATATTATTTCTGCATCTTCTACTGATCTAGTTATAGGTCCGATCTGGTCAAACGATGATACTGCAGCCATGAGTCCGTACCTCGATACTGCTCCGTAAGTCGGTTTGAGCCCAACAACTCCACAAAAACTCGATGGTTGGCGGATGGATCCACCAGTATCTGACCCCAGCGCAACTAGTGCCATACCTCCTGCGACCGCAGCAGCCGAACCGCCTGATGTACCCCCCGGAACGCGCGTTGTATCATGCGGGTTGCGAGTCGTCCCGTATGCAGAATTCTCTGTGGATCCTCCCATGGCAAATTCGTCCATGTTGGTGCGACCAATGAGTATCGCTCCGGCATCTTTGAGTTTCCTTGTGGCCGTCGCATCATACGGTGCCAGATAATTCTCCAGAATCTTCGATGCAGAGCTGACTACCTCACCCTTCACTAATATATTGTCTTTCACGGCTATCGGGATGCCGCCGAGTGTTAATTTGCTTTTTTCTTCTGTAGATAAATTATCGAAAGCTCTAGCATTTTCTAAAGCACTTTCATAAAGTCCAAGATATGCATTTATTTCTCCATTTTTTTCCTTTATTACTTTCAAATATTCATCCACCAATTCAGCACTAGAGTATTCTCCGGCAATAATTGCCTTGCGTGCTTTAGATATCGTTAGTGTTGAGAGGTCGATCATAAATTTGTATTAGCCGAGAATTTTCTTTACCTTTATATAATCTTTGTCATGGGTCGGTGCTGCATCGACGAGACTGCGGGTGTATGCCCCGGTTTCGATAGTTACAATATCGTCTCTCATTGTATTCCGCGTCAGATCGGGTTGGTCACTGTCGCCTAGTTCTGCAGTTATATTCTGCACTTCGCCAACGTAGGTCAATATGCTGTTTAGGTCCTTCTCGAACCCGGCTTTCTCTTCTGCACTGAGCTCGAGTCTCGCCAGCTCTGCTAGATTGTCTATATCGCGTAGGGTGATCATAATGTCTACTATACCGAAAATTCAGACTGAAAACAATGTGCTAGTATTTACTCATGTCCAGGCGAAAGATAAAGAAATTTATAAGAAAATTTAGATGGTTAATTTTATCTATCATCTGTGTAATTCTAGTGACTCTTTTCGTGCTCAAATGCTCCCTCATGGCCAAGTATAAGGCGCTAGAATCTGTAAGTATAAGGGATCGCAAAGGAGAAGTTATTTCAGTTCTCCCTAATAGCAAGGGCTCCTATAGTCATTATATAAAAGTGCTTCCAGAAAATTTCGAAAAAATTCTTATAAATTCTGAAGATAAATATTTCTACTTACATCCAGGAATCAACATACTGAGCCTCCGTAGAATCCCTCGTGGATCTAGTACCATAACCCAACAACTCGCAAAGAATCTGCTCGGCAATGAAAACAATCGAAGTATCACAAACAAGCTTGTTGAAGCAATATATTCATTGGGTATGGAAATATTCCTTTCGAAATCATCCATACTAAGGCCCCTTCCACCTATAACTTGATACATCCTCCATCTATCTGTATACTGTAGGTATGACAACCATAGATAAATACTCTCGTATGCGTCTTTTGTTAAATGAAAAGCAGTGGAGACAGTACCTCGCTACCGAAGCAG
>JANNXY010000011.1:0-13738 GCA_031409775.1 bacterium
AAACGAACATGGATTCCTAGTATCAAATGACGGCCCTGGTTCCGAAGGTAATGAAACCACCTTCTTCGGTCTCAAAACTCGTGATTCTCTAAAGAAATGGCAGAACTTCGTCGGAGTCCCTGTCACAGGAATCTTTGACCAAGAAACTCTAACCAAAATGAATGAGCTGGAGGGGTACTAGATCTGATGGTAATAGACAAAATTTGACACCGCATGCGTACTCGTGATAGGATGCATTCCACGCATAAGTTACTTTTCCCAAGGCACTCGCGCATTTGGGAAAGGATAATTATGTAGTTTCATTTTTTGTTTAATTGCGTTTAATTTACTAGGTTTGTAACCTTAATATAATATAATTATGGCTGAATTTTCACGAACAAAGCCCCATGTAAATGTGGGCACAATTGGTCACGTTGACCACGGCAAGACAACTCTTACCACTTCTATTCTCGCTGTACAGGCACGAGACGGTCTCGCACAGGTCAAGGCTTATGCTGATATTGCCAAAGGTGGTACCGTCCGCGATGCTACCAAAGTAGTTACAATTTCTCTTGCCCATGTAGAATACGAGTCAGATGCTCGCCATTATGCACACATCGACGCCCCAGGTCACGCCGACTATATCAAGAACATGATCACTGGAGCAGCCCAGATGGACGGAGCTATACTCGTAGTATCAGCTCTAGACGGAGTTATGCCACAGACTCGTGAGCATATCCTCCTAGCCAACCAAGTAGGTGTTCCAAAGATAGTTGTTTTCCTCAACAAATGCGACATGGTTGCAGAGGCTGACCTACTAGATCTAGTAGAAGAAGAAGTTCGTGAACTCCTAACCAAGAACGGTTTCGACGGGGCAGGAGCACCTGTTATCCGTGGATCAGCGCTCAAGGCTCTCGAAGGAGATGCTACTTGGTCTGCAAAGATCAAAGAACTCATGACTGCACTAGATACATACATCCCTATGCCGGTTCGTGACGTAGACAAGCCATTCCTAATGCCGATCGAGGATATATTCTCTATCGAAGGACGCGGAACTGTAGTTACAGGTCGTATCGAGCGCGGCATGGTGAAACTCGGTGAAGAAGTCGAAATCGTAGGATTCAAAGACAGCACCAAGACTACCGTTACAGGTATCGAAATGTTCAACAAACAGCTCAAAGAAGGCGTAGCCGGGGACAACGCAGGACTACTACTACGTGGTGTTGCCAAAGACGGTGTATCTCGTGGACAGGTTCTCGCCAAGACTGGTTCCTGCAAGCCTCATACCGACTTCGAAGGTGAAGTTTACATTCTCAAAAAGGAAGAAGGCGGACGTCATACTCCATTTTTCAACGGTTACAAGCCTCAGTTCTACATCCGTACGACCGATGTTACCGGAGAAGTAACAATCCCAGAGGGAACAGAGATGGTTATGCCTGGAGACACTGTTAAATTCAAGGTAAAGCTAGTAGCTCCAGTAGCACTAGACGAGCAACAGAGGTTCGCTATCCGCGAAGGAGGCAAGACCGTAGGTGCCGGTGTGGTTACTAAAATAGTTGCGTAAATCGACGCTTAACATGTCTGTTAAAGAAACAACAAAAAAGAAAACAGTAGCAGCCAAGTCTGAGACAGCCAAGGAAGGAATCTCCAAGCTTAGAATCAGAGTTAGGGCCTACGAGCACAAGATTCTCGATACTTCTGTCAAACAGATTATCGATACAGCTCTGCGCTATGACGGCAATGTGTTGGGCCCAGTACCACTACCAACCGAGATCAAGAAATACACCGTCAATCGATCATCCTTTGTCTACAAAAATGCGCGAGAGCAGTTCGAGATGAGGGTTCACAAGAGACTGATTGACATTGTAAATCCTTCCGGTAAACTCATCGAAGCGTTGACCAACCTTTCATTACCGTCAGGGGTCAATATCGATGTAAAGATGATGTAATATTCCTATGACCAAATCAATCAAAAAATTCATATTAGCCGAGAAGCAGCACATGACCCAGGTCTTTGACAAAGATGGAGTGGTTCATCCTGTAACTGTTGTAAGCTCAGGCCCGATGGTAGTAACTCAGGTGAAGTCAAAGTCTAAGGACGGTTATGATTCTGTCCAGATCGGTTATGGTACCAAGGCTCCAAAGAACATCAGCAAAGCCCTGAAAGGTCATATGAAGGATTTGGGGGAATTTCGTCACATGCGCGAGTTCAAGACCGATCTGTCATTCAACGTAGGTGACAAGCTAGAGCCAAGCCAGTTTGTAGAAGGTGATGTGGTTACAGTAACTTCAATTTCTAAAGGCAAGGGATTCCAAGGTGTTGTGAAGCGCCATGGATTCGCCGGCGGTCCCAGGACTCATGGTCAGAAGCACAGCGAGCGCGAGCCGGGATCTATTTCTGGAAACACTCGCAACGGAGGTCGCGTACCCAAAGGTATGAGGATGGCAGGACGTATGGGAGGGGACACAATCACCCAGAAGAATCTCAAAGTTATTGGATTCGATGATCAGGGTCAGATTCTTATCAGCGGTGCCATAGCCGGACGTAGGGGTACACTAGTTGCAATCAAGGCATAACAATTAATTCCATGGACGCTACAATATATACAACAAAAGGAAAATCATCAGGAACCGTCGCATTGCCAGCAGAGATATTTGGGCTTCCTTGGAATGCCGACCTAGTGCATCAGGTCATAACATCTATGATGAGCAACGCTCGCCAGTCTATAGCACATGCCAAGACCCGCGCCGAAGTCCGTGGAGGAGGCAAGAAGCCTTGGAGGCAGAAGGGTACCGGCAGAGCTAGACATGGATCCACCAGAAGCCCGATCTGGGTTGGTGGAGGTACTACTCATGGCCCGAGAAATGACAAGAACTATGATCGCAAGGTTAACAAGAAAATGAAAACCAAAGCGCTTTATACAATTCTATCCAAGAAATTCCGCGACGGAGAAATCATGTTTGTTGATTCTCTAGATATCAAGGAACCAAAGACCAAAGACGCACTCAGCATCATAGATGGTCTAGGTAAAGTAAAAGGCTTCGAGAGGATTGCTTCCAAGAAGAAGAATGCAGCAGTATTTGGGACACCCGAAGTCAACTCTGCAACAACCAAAAGCTTCCGTAACATAGGCAAAGTAGAAATGCTAAGCATCAGTAACTGGAACCCGATAAAGCTCATGAACAACACATTTGCTGTGATCGTATCACCAGAAGCTTCGCTAGATATACTCAAGGCTAAACAGAAATAATCATATGGCTAAAAAGATTTCACAAAACAATATCATTATCGCTCCTCGTATCACAGAGAAAGGCGCAATAAGTGCTGAAGCAAATTCATATATCTTTGAAGTTCATCCTAGCGCTACCAAGTCAGATATCAAAAAGGCAGTAGAGCTTATCTACAAAGTTTCCCCCGTATCAGTAAATATCACCAAGATTCCACCGAAGAAAGTCTTTGTCAAAGGAAAGAAGGGTGTAGTAAGCGGTGGCAAGAAGGCCTATGTATACCTCAAGAAAGGTGAGCAGATCCAAATAATGTAAACTTCAATATAATTATATGAAATCATACAGACCAACAACCAAATCACGCAGACATACGACTCATATCGAGTACCGCAAGCTTCTTACCGCTAGTGAGCCATTCAAGCCTCTAACCAAAGGGGTCAAAAGGATGGTGGGACGCAACAACGCTGGACGTATTTCTGTACGACACAAAGGTGGTGGCCACAAGAGGCTATACAGAGAGATCGACTTTTCTTATACCAAACCTGACGTCCCAGCAAAGATCGAGACTATAGAGTACGATCCGAACCGTTCGGCATTCATCTCGCTCGCTGTGTATGCAGACGGTGAACGTCGCTATGTGATCACTCCCAAGTCTCTAAAAGTTGGTGACACATTTGTCGCATCAGAGACAGCTCCAGTGAAGCCTGGTAACAAGCTCCCTCTATCGAAAATCCCTGTAGGAACATTTATATATTCTGTTGAGCTCAAGACTGGTGGTGGGGGTCGCATCGGACGATCGGCGGGTAACTTTGTAGAAGTTATCGCGCAGGATGGACCGTACTCTCTTGTGAAAATGCCTTCGACCGAAGTCCGCAAGATTCTCAATACTTGCTGGGCAACTATTGGCGAAGTATCGAACGACGAGCATCATCTAGTTAATTTTGGTAAAGCCGGACGATCACGCTGGAAGGGTATCCGCCCAACAGTCCGCGGTACAGCCATGAACCCAGTAGACCATCCACACGGAGGAGGTGAAGGCCGCCAAGGTCGCGGACTACGACGTGCCAAGACCATGTGGGGCAAGCCATCCGGCAAGGGTCAGAAGACCAGAACTCCCAAGAAATACTCCAACAAATTCATCGTTTCTAGACGAAGGGTTGGCAAGAAGAAGAAGGATTAGGATCAATTTAAATCAAGGCAAAAGTCCCCATTATGGGGATTTTTTGTTATAATATGTTCATATGGACAAAGACATACGCTGGAAACAGAGGCTGGATAATCTAAATAGAGCGGTGGCAGAATTGGAAAAGTCGCTCGGGAAGGACGAAACGGATTCGGTTATTCGATCTGGAATTATAAAGAACTTCGAGATTGCTTTTGAGCTTTCCTGGAAAGTAATGAAAGACAGGCTAGAGGCAGGCGGAACAATTGCAAACTCTCCTAGAGAGATTATCAAAGCGGCTTTTGGAGAGAATTTGATTTCTGATGCTGAAATATGGATCGATGCACTTCTGAAAAGAAATCTCATGGCGCATATTTATGATGAAGCGATGGCCAAACAGGCTTTAGATCACATCAAAGAAAAGTATTTCATCATGATTAAAAACTTGAAAGATAAACTAGAAAATGAACAATAATTACGGTCTAAGTGAAAAGAATTTGGGGATTATTTTGAAACATCTGGGTGAATTTCCAGAAATAAAAGAAGCGCTTATATTCGGCTCGCGCGCTATGGGCAGAGAAAAGCCAGCATCCGATATCGACATTGCACTCAAAGGCGACGTAACTTTTAGTATCCTTGCCCAACTAAAAGGTGACATAGAAAATGATTCAACTTTCCCTTATAATTTAGATGTATTAGATTATAATAATATCTCAAATCAGGCACTAAAAGAGCATATAGATAGGGTGGGAATGCAGATATATAAACAATAGGTGGGGGTAAGTGCTAAGGCCAGTAAATCTTTCTTTGCATTGTTCGGATTTAAGTGAAAATTCGTATTGTGCTCAGCGATATGGTGGAAATGGTCAGTTGGATAGGATCTTTAAATTCAATGTTAAAAAGGATAAAGGCGTAAAGACTTCAAGTAAAGCAGAGGATGCATTTATCAAGGCAACATTGTCGAGTTTAGAAAGGCGAAATGCTCGTATGAGACAGACAGTTACGCCATATCAGTCCCTCTAAAGTCAGGTGGTTCTTCAATTGACTAGTGTATACAACGGTGTATACTTGATATATGAAAACAGTTATAAAGACTAAGGTCACAGCATGGGGCAACAGCTACGGTTTACGCTTGCCCAAAGAATTTGTAAACCAAAACAGAGATTTTTTCAATAGCATTCTCGAAGTTTCTATGGATAATAAAACTAAGAAAATAAGCCTAGAGCCCGAGAAGTCTGAAGTAAAATCCGTAGAATATTTTATTGAGCAGATAAAGAAAATGAAGAAGGTTAGAATCAAGGAATTTGATTGGGGGCCGCCTGTCGGTAAAGAAATATGGTAAACAAATACATTCCAGATAAAGGAGACGTGGTATGGATCAATCTAGATCCAACTTCTGGCCATGAGCAAAGAGGGAGAAGGCCAGCTCTCGTTCTCACAAGTAAGTCATTTAATGATAAAACTGGATTAGCTTATGTTGCTCCAATTACTCAAACAGATAAGAAGTATCCGTTTAGATTCAAATTCGAAAATAAAGAGGTAGGTGGGTTTGTAATGGCAGAGCAATTGAAAAGCTTGGATTGGGTAAGTCGAAAGGCGGTGTTTATCTGCAAGGCATCAGAGGAGATTGTATCGCTTTCAATTAACTCTAATAAAGGGATACTTGATTCCTAAATATGCTATAATCCCCCCTATGGAATTTATCACATTAATTTTTGGTAGTCTTATGACTTTTATTATAATTTTTATTGGCTTTATTTTACTAACTTCGATCAGGCAGATCAATCAGTACGAAAGGGGAGTGAAGTTTATGTTTGGAAAATTTCACAAGATCATGGAGCCGGGTTGGAGACTTGTTTTTCCCGTGATTCAGACTTACGAAAAGGTAGATATCCGTACCAAGGCGGTAGATGTCCCGGACCAGAATGCAATTACCAAAGACAATGTGTCGGTCAAGGTTAACGCTGTGATCTACTACAAGGTCAGCGATGCCAACAAGGCAATTATCGAGGTAGAAGACTTCCGCTACGCTATCTCCCAATACGCTCAGACTACTATGCGCAACATTGTAGGTGAGGTAACATTGGACGAATTACTATCAAGTAGGGACAAAATCGCTGACAGGATCAGGGAGATAGTGGACAAAGAAACCGATGCTTGGGGACTAGCTGTCCAGAATGTAGAGCTCAAAGACGTAAGTCTCCCACCAGAGATGGAACGTACCATAGGCAAGCAGGCCGAGGCAGAGAGGGAGAAGCGTGCAGTGATCATCAACTCCGAAGGCGAGCTCGCCGCGTCCGAAAACATTTCTAAAGCAGCTGCGATGCTCGCAGCCACCCCGGGAGCACTCCACCTGCGCACCCTCCAGTCGATCAACGACATGTCATCCGACCAGAGTAACACAGTAGTATATATGGTTCCAATAGAAGCTTTGAAGGCTCTCGAAGGATTCAAGAAGCATGGGTAGAGATGGTTCAGATGTGATATAATTTAGGTATGGAAAAAATGAAGCTTAGACCAGAACTCTTCTGGGACGTTAATCCCGAGAATATCGATTTCGACAAAAACGCTCAATATGTAATCGAGCGAGTTTTGGACCTAGGTCACGATGATGAAGTCAGGTGGGTGTGGAATTATTATGACAGGGTTTTCCTCAAGAATATTGTCAATAATTCTAGATCATTAAGAGCCGAAAGCAAAAATCTATGGCAAGCAGTCCTGGCATAAGCACAGAATTACATTTCCAGGCTTTAACAAAGAGAAGGATTGGTTTCGTGATTTTGGCTTCTACCTGGCTGGAGGCACAGCATTAGCCTTGCAAACTGGAAATCGTAAAGTATGGCTCTGTAAATATTCTTTTGCCGAAAGATATTGCAGTGATGAAATTGATCGCAGTATCCCAAAGGGGCAGGAAGACAGACGCTGAAAATGATCCTCCCCCGGAGATGCTTTTTACAGAAAAATGGGAAAATGTCAAAAGTTTTTTCCAAAAAGAAATCCCCCTAATCACCAAACGCTTGATTGATTTGAAATAATCCTAGGTTTTGATCTGGGGATAATAAAGTTGTGGATAAGTCGGGGGGGGCTATAATTAGCTTCATAATAATTAATTTATAAAAATGAAGAAATTTATTGCTGTGCTACTTTTAGTTACCCTGATTCTACCCAATGTTTCTAGCGCCTCCACGCTCTCGCAACTAGAGAAGAAGGTTGATGAGCTTACCAAGATAGTCCAGGATCTAAGCAAGAAAGTAGGCAACGGCGCTGCTGCAACACTTTCAGCATACCCTACTTCCTATCCTACCCAAACTAGTTCTGGGTCTAGCTATAGAGGGAACAATTCCAGTAACTCGACTTTCTCCTATTTTTTTAACAATGATCTCAAATTGGGTTCGACTGGTTCTGATGTTTACTATCTTCAGTATTTTCTTTCAACAAAAGGTTTCTGGAAAACCTCACCGACATCGAAATTTGATTCAGAGACTAAAACAGCTCTAGCATCTTACCAGGCTTCGATAGGTATTTCCCCAGCAGAAGGAACTTTCGGCCCACAGACTAGAGCAGCGATCAATAATTCGAGTAAGATTGATTCCAATCTATCTAATCTTGATAATGCACGAAACAAGGCAAAAAATGCCAGCATTAGAAGCCAGTTGGCAGATATTTCAGTAAAGGCTCAAATCGTAAAGCAGGATGATCGTGATTATGATGCTGTCTGTGGGGCAAATGGGGTTGCTCAAAATAGTACCATTGCAGGTTCCATATCTAGTATCTCATCAGTTCTAAATGGATTAGGGAGTGTAGTCTGTGGCAAACGAATTTCTGGAAGAGCTACAGCATACGCAGTTTCATCGCCTTTGTTCCCTGTCATTGGAGGCAGTCCATTCTCATGTGTTGATAGTTATGGCTACCAGGGGTATTCACCGGTAGCTGTAGCAACAAGTTCTGTATACTGTCCTAGGCTAAATACAGAGGTGAAAATGCTTGAGTCTTCAAGGGTCATAAATCTTCTTGGAGCTACAACTTCAAGTTCAACAGGATTTACACTTACTGACTTAAAAATGACAATTTTCTCTTTCCACATCTTTACTCCACCTACAGTAACTATAAATAGTATTGAGTTATTACGTGATGGGGTAAAAATAAGTGACATCGAAAAAAGAACCCAAGGACCTGTGCCCTCACCTTATATTGCAGTTTTTGCTCCTGTAGGAGGTTTTATACCTGGCTTCTATACTATAACTGTCAGAGTAACCGATAGCACGGGGCAAATATCCAGTTCAGATATGACGGTACAGGTAAATCCAGCTCCAGTTATTTAATCCATAATAATAGTTGAGTGGTTGCCAAATAGTTCCTACAATACTACAATTATATCAATGAAAGTATTTTCTTTATTGGTAACTATATTTGTACTCACACTCGCTACTTTACCTAGTTATGCGAATGCCTACATATTTACTCGCGACCTGACCGTTGGTTCTACTGGTCCAGATGTTGTAGAGCTACAGAAACTTCTCGAGGGATACGGATATCTGGTACTGCCACCTGGGATTGCACGGGGGAGCTTCGGCCCGGCTACCAAGTCAGCACTTATGATATATCAGAAAGTAAGTCGTATCACACCTACCAATGGCTACTTCGGTTCTAGTACTAGGATAACCATATCAAGTCCTAAAATAACCTCTCTATCAGCCAATTATGGTGCATATGGGCGCAAGGTAATTATTAATGGTCAAGGCCTCACACCAGATACCGTAGTATATTTCGACAACAGGCCTCTGACGTCTGTGTATGCTAGTACCACAGCCATTAGCATCACAATCCCTCTGGTCAAGGTCTATGGGAGCAAATATCTATATATAAAGAATTCTATCGGGATAAGCTCCGTTGTAAAGTTCAAGGTAATAAGTAAAAGTGGAGGATCTAGTAGCTCCGATCGCTCCAATTCATCTACTGAGGGTGGTGGAGGGACAGATGGTTCAGGCGGGGGGACGAGGGGATCAGGTGGCGGTGGCTCGGGTGGTAGCTCATACAATTTCAATAACAGATCTGGGCAGTATGCAAGCATAATCACTAGCATAATTAGCGATTATCTTAGCTTGCTCAGACTAAATCCCACCAAATAACCGTATAGCCATACCCCGGACAAGACTTGGATTTGACAGGGAGGAGACTTTCGTATAGTATTCTATTCCACTAGCTCTATGAGCTTTTTACATTATATTTATGTCAAGATCAGCCAAAAAAGGTCCATATGTAGACGAGCGCGTAATGCGAAAGATCGAAGGAAAGAAGCCGCTGGAAACTGGGGTTATTAAGACTTGGTCCCGTGCATGCGTTATCGCACCAGAGATGGTTGGTTTTACTTTCGGCGTCCACAATGGCAGAGTCCATGTGGACGTTCTGGTTAATGAGGACATGGTTGGTCACAAACTAGGGGAATTCTCTCCAACCCGCAAATTCGTCAAACATGGAGGTAAAATGCAAAAGGAAATGGAGCAGGCCAAGAAAGACGCCGAGATCACCGCATCCAAATCTGCCAAAGAGACCACTACGGCTGCCAAGAAATAATCTATATACCCACCATGACTACCGCCAAACTTACAAACTATCGACAGTCTCCCCGCAAAGTCCGAATCGTAGCAGATGCTATTCGTGGCAAGTCGGTGACAGAGGCACTTCGCAACCTACCGTTCCTAGCCAAGCGTGCGAGTGGTCCGCTAGAGAAGCTCCTACGAAGTGCTGTGGCCAATGCTACCCATAATCATCAGATGGATTCAGCTACATTGTTTGTAAAGGAGATTCGAGTAGACGCAGGTATGGTGCTCAAGCGCAGTCTGCCGCGAGCTCGTGGTTCTGCTTCACCTATCCACAAGCGTTCAAGCCATGTGATGGTAACGCTTGCCGAGAAGGTTGCTAAGAATAAAAAGAAATAATTTTATGTCACACACCGTACATCCATATTCACATCGTCTAGGTATTATCAAGGATTGGAGATCCCGCTGGTTCGCTTCCCACAAGAAGTACCGTGATTCACTCAAAGGTGATGTAGCTATCCGTGAATACCTAGCCAAGAGACTTCGTGGCATGTATGTGAGCGGTATCGAGATCGAGCGTGGTGAGAAACAGCTCAGGATAATAGTAAAGACATCCCGTCCTGGAATGCTTATCGGGCGCAATGGTGAGGGTGCCGTGAAGCTCCGCGCTGATGTTACCAAGCTCCTCCGCAAAGCAGAGCTTCTAGGCAACGAAGAAATAAAGATCGATATAGAAGAGATCAAGTCACCAGAGGCTGATGCGATGATCGTGGCTCATATGGTGGCAGAGAGTCTAGAGAAGCGTCTCCCATTCCGCCGAGTGTTGAAGCAGATGATAGAGAAAGTAATGGCCAATCGTGAAGTACTCGGAGTGAAGATCCTCCTAGGAGGTCGTCTAGGTGGGGCCGAGATCGCTCGCAGCGAATATCTAAAGAAGGGACAAATCCCTCTCCAGACATTCCGTGCAGATATCGACTTTGCTCGTTACGAGGCTCGTATGACATACGGAGCGATAGGTATAAAGGTCTGGATTTACAAAGGTGAAGTATTCAACAAATAATTAATTCTTATTAATCCACGACCATGTTATTCCCAAAGAAAGTAAAACACAGAAAATGGCATTCGATGCGCGAGAACCCAAAGAAGCTCAAAGTTGAGACTCGCGGAACGCTCGTATCGTTCGGTCAGTTCGGACTCAAGTCGCTGTCTACTGCCCGAGTAACCTCCCAGCAGCTCGAAGCTGCTCGCAAGGCGATGACTCGTCAGGCGGGCAAGCTGGCTCGAGTATGGATCCGCGTCTTCCCTGATGTGCCGATAACCAAGAAGGCAGCTGAAGTGCCGATGGGTAATGGCAAGGGAGACCTGCAGGGTTACCAGGTTCCGATAAGACCAGGTCGTGTGATATTTGAATTGGATGGTATTTCTGAGACAGATGCGCGAGAAGCTCTCCGCAAAGCGGGAACAAAGCTTCCGGTGAAAACTAGGTTCGTAACCAGATAGTTTGAAAAATTTAGGGAAACATTTTAGTATAAACAACTCATGAAAGCCAAAGAACTAGTAACAAAAGAAAAGAAGCAGCTCCTAGAAATGCTAGAGGACAAGCAGAAGTCACTCCGCGAGTTCCGCTTCGCTATTCGTGGTAGCAAGATAAAGAACATGAAAGAAGGCCGAGCCACTCGCAAAGATATCGCTAGAATCCTTACTGTAATCAATGCACAATAATTCAATTAATTTATATTTATGAAAACACTTACAGGAACAGTAGTATCGACAAAGATGAAAGACACAATAGTTGTCGAAGTAAGTCGTTACGTAAAGCATCCTAAATACCAGAAGTTCTACACTATCGACAAGCGATACAAGGCACACGATGCTGGTAACCAGAAGAAATTAGGCGAGAAAGTCGAAATCCGCGAATGCAAACCTATTTCCAAAGACAAGCATTTTACCGTAGCCTAATAACAAACTGCCATGATACAACCACAATCCATAGTAATGATAGCGGACAACACAGGGGCCAAAATCGGCAGAATTTTCAAAGTTCTCGGATCATCAAAGAAGCGTTACGCAGAGCTAGGTGAACTCGTTGTATTGTCTGTACAGAAGGCAGAGCCCCGCAAGTCAGTCAAGAAAAAGGACGTACTCATAGCTGTGGTGGTGCGACAGAAGAAGGCATATAGAAGAAAGGATGGTTCTTATGTGAGGTTCGACGAGAACGCAGTAGTAATTCTCGACAAAGCAAAGAAAGACCCAGTAGGTGGACGTATATTCGGACCCATCCCACGCGAGATCCAAGAGAAAGGATTCCAAAAGATCGCTTCTCTAGCACCAGAAATAGTGTAATACACATAATCCAAGACCATGAAAACAAACAAGAAATTAAAAAAGAATGATACAGTGATAATCCTCGCCGGCAAGGACAAGGGCCGCACAGGCAAAATCCTCGAGATCCTACACGAGAAAAACCGCGTGTTAGTAGAGGGTATCAACATGGTCAAGCATCACCAGAAGGCTCGCAAAGAAGGCCAGAAGGGATCCATGATCGACAAGGCTATGCCACTTCACATTTCCAATGTATCTCTAGTAGAAGGTGGCAAGGCAGTGAAAGCTTCATTTAAAATTGACGGAAATAAAAAGACTCGTGTCTCCAAGAAAACTGGTAAGACTATTTAAATACAAGTAATCAACTATTATGAAATCAACCAAACAACTACAAAAGGACAGCTTCAAGTCGATGAAAGAAACATTCGGCTACAAAAATACTATGCAATCCCCAAAGCTTGTAAAGATTGTTCTATCTGTAGGTGTGGGCTCAGCCAAGGACAAGAAGCGTGTGGCCGAAGTTGTCCCATCTAGGCTAGCCAAGATCACTGGCCAGAAGCCTAGTCCGAGGGCTGCCAAGAAATCCATCGCTACATTTAAACTCCGCGAAGGCGACAATGTAGGTTACCAGGTCACCCTACGTGGCGAGCGCATGAATACTTTCCTAGATAAACTCACCAACATCGCCCTGCCTCGTACCAAGGACTTCCGTGGCATCTCTCTGAACTCTGTCGATGCGATGGGCAATTATACATTGGGCATCAAGGAGCACACCATCTTCCCAGAGACTTCTGACGAAGACCTCAAGGACGTGTTCGGTATGGCTATCACAGTTGTGACTACTTCCAAGACCAAGCCAGAAACCGCAGCATTCCTAACTCACCTCGGCTTCCCATTCAAGAAAGAGGAGGTAAAGAAGAAGAAATAATTTAACTTCAACCACCTCGGCTCACAAAGCTTCGCCAATCCTCCTTACCCAAGGGGGAGATTTGCGTTTCCTCCTCAGAGTGTTAATCTGATAGCAGATTTATGGACGAAGAACAATTTACAATTTCTAGAAACGAGTTATTGCAATTGGGTATTGATTTGCAAAACCTAGGAGTAGGTACAGTAAATCATATTATGTTTGGTAGATTACAATCCTTAGAATTTGCTCTTTCAGAGGTTGAAGAGGGGGGGGGTTGGACAGAGGAACTTAGTTTAAAAGCTAAAGATTTAGTACTGACTGTTAGAAGACATATTACAGCTGAAAGAATTATTAGAAGTCTCCAAGCTGGGTATGAAACCTAGCTTTTTATTTACACCCACCTTCCTGGGTACAGGAGTCCTCCCTCGAGGGAGGTGGTAAGTCCGCGAGCCGGAGGGTGTTGAATCTCCCCCATTCCCCGTCCCTTCTAGGGCGGGGTTTCTGCTAAGGAAAGTCTGAAAACCCTTGGTTTTCAGATATACTAGATGCATGGTCAAGAAAAGCAATCACTGCGCATACAATACCCACTATCACATAGTC
>JANNXY010000012.1:0-13650 GCA_031409775.1 bacterium
TGTCAGACCCAAGTTAAAATGACATCTTGTATTAATGTATCTATGTGTTCTGGTATTATGTATCTAGCAAAATTTTTTAAAGGTTAAACTTTCTCCACGGATGACCCTTTGGTGCTTTGCGGAATGGCTTCTGTCTAGTTAAAGCAACTACTGGTACATTTGTTGGCTTGGGGCGCAATGGCAGTACTCGGTATTCTAGATAAACGTTTTTCAATCTGAGGTGAATACTTCCATCGATACGTTCCTCGATAATCAGTTCGTCACGTTTGTATACTGTGGTCTTCTGTGTGGCTTCCAATTGAAACCAACGGGTTTTAAATTGAATAGTGTAATCATTGTTTACCCTACGTTTAGATTGTATTGAAAATATCGATGATAGTCTCACTCTCATTTCATCTGAAAGTGGCCGATGTGCATCATTCTCACCTTTAGCCGGTACACTAAATCTTTTGTTGTGATCGGGTAGATACTTTACACTGACAAATTGATTGGCAGGATCTCGTTTTTTGATATCAACCAATCTCATCTCCTTAACCATACGATCTTGTAGCGTGCCGAACAGTCGCTCGACCCTACCTTTAGCTTCGGGAGAATTGGCACATATGACTCGTATGTCTAGCTCTTTCATCGCTCTCTCAAATTGGGTGATAAATTTAACATTATCCACAGCATTCTTGTGGTTGATCTTGTATGTACTGAATTTGTCTAGGTATATGGCTACAGGACGACCGTAGACCTCCACATATGACCACCAGAAGCGAAAGACGGCGTACACTCCCTCATTGTCTTCAAAGATTGCTTTGACCACCGAGCTTGTAGCATCATCAATCGCCGCAAGTAAACATTCTTCTCCATTGTTCTCAAACCAGTCGTGATATGATCCGTCGAACTGTACGAGTTCCCCGAAGCTATCTTTTCGTTCTCGCCATTCTCGGATGATTTGTGGGCCACGCCGTTTGTGTGGTTTCCAGAGATTCTTTTTGATCATCATCAGTCTGAGAGTTTCAGTATTCATGACAATACCAAGGTCTGCTAACTTTTCCCTCGCGAAAGTTGGACCAAAATCCTGATGCTTTTTCTCTGTGAAAAAATCCACCACCTCATCAACAATTACATCTACGGTTGCATTGTTTGAAATCTGTCCCTTGGATCCATGGACCACTGCTTTTATTCCATACTTTTCAACATTACGTTTGAGTTTCTGCACTTGGCGGATCTGGAGTCCAAGTCTCACAGAAGCTTGTTTGTTGGTAATATCCCCATCAATACAAGAACGTATGACATCATACCGCTCTTGTTCTTTCTCGGTTGGCTTGTATTTTTCCAAGGCATATATTTTTTAGTTAATATATCCAATGGTACTAGGGGGTGTCTTTTTAACTTTGGAAGGGGTGCACTTTTAACTTTGGTATTACAGCTTAAATGTCACCATTGACAAATCACCATATACCGTGCTATAATACCTTCAGAAAACCTTAATCGACCTGCTGCATTCACGCAAGCGGATTCTTGTCTTTCGTATACTTAATCATAGATGAAAAAAACAATTCGGATTATCTTTGTTCTCAACTTATTAACCATCCTTCTGAGCCTCCTAGGAATTTTTTGGTCATCATGGGCCCAAGCTTGGGATATTGGAACAAACATTCCCGTGGAAGAGCAGGAATTGGCAATGCAGTTGGCAGAAAAACATTTGTCCCTGCTTTCTATTGCGGCGTCGGTGTGGCATGGTTCAATCGCATTAATTTGCGCAGCCGGTGAATATATCTATAGGTCACCGCGCTAGGCAAGTTGTAGGTTCGAATCCTGCAGAACGCATTGGCTCCGGCTGATGCGTTTCTTTTATTTATTACCCGAGAATTTGTAGGAGAATTTTCTTGAAGGTTTCTGGATTCCCTGCTCCCTTGCTTGCTTTCATACATTGTCCGATGAGGAATTGGAGAAGTGGGGTTTTGCCGGATTTGTAGTCGGTGACAACTGTAGGATTATCAGTAATTATTTTATTTACAATTTCCTCTAGGGCTTTCTCGTCGCTTACTTGGAGCAAGCCTTTTTCATTTGCGATTTCTTCGGCAGACTTTCCTTGTGATTCTTTCTTGGTTAGATAGAGCAAAACGTCTTTGGCTCCACGAGAAGAAAGCTTGTTGGATTTGATGAGTGCTACTAATCCTACAATCTGATCTGCTTCTGGGAATACTTCGAAATCATCCTTCTGTGAAAGTCCGGCGAGGTCCACGGCGATGTAGTTGGAAGCGGTTTTGATACTTGCAGGGTCAGCGGCAAAATGCGAAATAATAGAATCAAAGTATTTTGCTGCTTTGAGATCACTAACGAAAAATTCTGCATGTTGCTCTGACAATCCTAATCCTACGTATCGAGCACGCTTCTGCCAAGGTAATTCTGGCAAAGTCTTTCTGATTTCTGATTCACTAAATTCTGCTATCTCGCTTAGTTTGAGCTTCGGTAGATCTGGATCTAGGAAGTACCGGTAGTCATGCGCGTTTTCCTTGCTGCGCTGGCTAAATGTAGCAGACTTATTCTCGTCCCAACCACGAGTTTCTTGCTTTATCTCTTCGCCTTTATCGAGGAGAGCGATATGCCTTTTCATTTCGTATTCGATCGCTTTCTCTACTGCTTTAAAAGAGTTCAGGTTTTTTACTTCAACTTTCGTTCCTAACTTACCACTTCCAACTTCCAACTTTTTGCTAACCGAGATGTTTGCTTCGACACGCATCTCGCCTTTTTCCAAATTTGCTTCACCAGCGCCGAGGTACTGCAGTAGCAGCTGAAACTCCTTGGCAAATGCGCTTGCTGTCGCTGCATCGTGTATCACGGGCTCGGTCACAAGCTCCATGAGCGGTACACCCGCGCGGTTGTAGTTGACGAGTGAATACTCTCCCTGATCATGTATCGATGTGCCAGTGTCTTCTTCGATATGAATCCTCGTGAGTTTTACTCCTTTTAGTTCTCCCCCGCTGACCAAAGGGAATTTGTATTGAGAAAGCTGATAGCCTTTGGGAATATCGGGGTAGAAATAATTCTTGCGGTCAAACTCTGTGAATTCATATGCAATCTTCCCACCTAGCGCAGTACCTACCTGGATCACCTTCCTCACAGCTTCGCGGTTTATCACTGGCAGTGTTCCTGGATGAGCCATACATATCGGACAGATGTTTACATTGGGCCTGTCCTCGTCCGGATCATTCTTGCACCCACACCACATCTTGCTCCTGGTTGCTAATTCAGCATGGATTTCCAGGCCAACAGTAAGTATGTATTTTTCACCTGTTTGGTCTTTCATAAATTTATGCCACTTGAATCCCGTAAGTTCTAATTTCAGACAAAATTGGAGAGTAGCCATTTTCGTATTCATCGACAGAAAGCGGGTAAGGTTCGATACGACTATCTGCGAAACGAGTTTTCTTCCAAAGGTTTTGCATCTCTAGAACATCATCGACTCCAAAATCTCTAGAAACAACCGCAACGTCTATATCGCTCCCTTTTGTTGAAAGGCCCTTCGCATAGGATCCGAAGACGATCATTTTTTCAACGAGTATCCCAGAATCTTCTATGATTCTTCTATATTTCTCTACACTTTCTATTATTCTTTTTTCTATTGTTCTTTCAGCCATTTTAATATTGTTTTAGTTTTATTTATATATTCCTCCGCATATTCTTTAGTTGCTTTTTTATAAAATGACTGCTTATAGTCATCGTATCTACCCTTAATATTAAAAGTATTAATTTCTGCCAAAAGATCCGAGTCTTCACCGCTCAATTTCAAATCAGTATCTTCAGCTAGTTTGATTAAATTGTGATCATATGGAGCGTGATCTTCTGTTTTTCTTACTACTAAAAATTTCAGAAATTTCTCGATAGATAAATGGCAAAAAAATAATGCTTCAGAATATTTCCTGGATTCAAATAGTACCTGAGCTGTTTCTAGATCACTATCGCTCTTTTCTTTCCAAAATCCCAATATTTCTTCCTTATTGATCATGATTAAATAATACCTAATTACTGAGGTAAAATCAAGACATATTCTTGATGGCTATTTCTGCACCCTCTTGGTTAATTCTTTGGTCAGAGCTTTCACTGAATCATCGTCTAATATAGAAACAGTTAAAATGTTCTTGCTCTTTTTCTTTAGAGCTTTTTCAATCTCTTTGAGCACACCTGGTTCTACTGTGTCACTTTTGGTAATTAAAATAATTTCTTCTTTCTCTGCAAATTCTTTATCATAGGCCATGAGCTCGCCACGGACAGTGTCGTATACCTCGATAGGATTTTCATTCTCGGCACTCACGCAATGCAAAAGGGTTTTGGTACGGCGGACATGTCGTAGGAATTTGTGTCCGAGACCACGGCCTTCCGATGCACCCTCGATGAGTCCCGGGATGTCAGCAATAATCACACCGTACATGTCACCGAGGTTAGGCTCGAGTGTGGTGAATTGGTAGTTACCTACCTTGGCCTTGGCCTTGGTCAGAGCGTTTAGAAGTGATGACTTGCCGGCATTGGGGAGACCTACGAGCCCCACATCCGCCACGAGCTCGAGCTCGATAAATAGATCGAATTCCTCGCCTGGCTTGCCTGGCGTAGATTCCTGTGGAGTGGTGTTGGTGGAAGCCTTGAAATGCTCGTTACCGAGTCCGCCACGGCCTCCCTTGGCCACACAAATCTTGTCATCTACATTGTCTAGTCTGTATACATCACCATTGGTAGTGTTGGTTATGGTCGATCCCACTGGGACTTTGATTACTGTATCCTCTCCGTCTTTGCCATGGCGTCCCCAATTCTCCCCAGCAGCGCCACTCGCTGCAGTAAACTCCTTTATTTGTTTATAAGTATATAGAGCCCCCAGATCAGAGACCGCTATGAAATAAATATCACCACCATTGCCGCCATTGCCGCCGCCAGCGCCAGCCATCTCGCGGCCTTTCTCGTGCCTCCAGCGGACTACACCATCGCCTCCACGGCCCGCCTTTACGTGCAAATTAATTTCGTCAATGAATGCCATGTACTAATACTAAGCGTTTGCGGCCATTGTAGCAAGTGCTATCGCACTTTCCCTGCTCGCCGCAGAGGCGTAGAACAGATTCTTGTGACAGAAAATCGAGTCCGCAACACCAGTTACCCGCTGCAATTCTGCATCACGCTTCCCACCCCATTTGCGAGGAAGGTCCTTGCGATTTTTGAATGTATGAACATCATCTCGAACGGTTTCTACATTCCATACACCCTCTTTGGTCCCTGGTCGTACGATATATAGCGGTTCTGGATAATTGGCCAATAACTCTCGAGCAGGGTAATAATTATCGAGTACGATAATTCTGCGATCAGCCGATTCTTCGTATGCAAGTCTAACAAATTTCTGTGCTTCGTATTTGTCCCGAGCGCGTGTAATCATTCTCTCTAATAAAGTCTTGGCTAGAGTAACGCATTCGTTAAATATCTCGTCTTGGTTCTTGTCCTTTTCCTTCCAAGTTGGATTAAAAGAATTTATAACACTTGCAACAGAGAATGGGTAGAGATTCTGTTTGTTTTTCTTACCGAGTCTTATACCGTTGTCCTCTGCATCTATAGCCTGCACGAGCTCCATATCTATCTCCCGGACTATCTCTTCGTTACCACATAATGTGAGGCCATATTTCTTCCAAGTCAGGCCGAACGATGCATATGGGATACCGTTATCCCTCTTTAGTTTGAAATTGCTCTGATGATGGTCGAAGCAGTCTGACTCTTCGTTATAGATCCCACCCACATCGATCACGAAGTCCGCTGACTCGATGAGCGATTCATCTCGAGTACGAGTAAGTACTAAATCTGATGCATGCGATAAAAGGATTGTTGCTACCGCAAAGACATCGTCCGCGTGAAATGTTCCGTTATGAGTTACTACGCTTTTCATGTTCGGGTGTGTTTAGGTAGCCGCACTTTTTCCATTTCTTGCCGGAGCCACATGGACATGGACTGTTACGATCGATGTTTACTTCACTTTTTTCTACTTCATCTTTGGTATTTTGGATTTCGGCAATCTCCTTCTTCATCCTTTGCTCTTCTTGTTCGAATGCATTGACTTGGATGTTGGGGACGAGGGACGTGATTTCGTGGCTTACAGCCTGTTCCATTTCTTTAAACAACCTCAGCCCCTCGCGCTTGTATTCAGTGAGCGGGTCTCGCTGTCCATATGCACGGAGGTTTACACTGCCTCGTAGATGATCCATAACTTCTAGATGTTCTATCCAGAATGTATCAATACTTTGAAGTATCATACGGCGAAACACTTTCATAAATTCTTCTCGACCCACACCTTCTATTTTTTTATTTATTATTTCTGTTGTTGCTATATCTGACTCCGCAAGGATCTGGGATATTTCGTATTCTAGATGCTCTGGATCTGCAAACAGGACTTTACGTCGGCGCTCATAGACGAATTTCCTCTGGAAGTTTAATACATTGTCGAAATCCAAAACATGTTTGCGTGAGTCGAAGTGGAAGCCTTCTATTTTCTTCTGAGCTGACTCTATCGACCTACTCACTAGACTATTCTCGATAGGCTGATCTTCGGGGATTCCTAGCTTACCCATCATCGACTTGACCATCCCAGACGCAAATATACGCATGAGGTCGTCCTCGAGGGAAACGTAGAACTGAGTCTCACCTGGGTCACCCTGTCTACCCGATCGTCCTCGTAGCTGGTTGTCTATTCTCCTCGCTTCATGGCGCTCTGTACCTACGACGTAGAGTCCACCTAGAGACTTGACCTCTTCACTTTCTTCGGGAGTTGCTTGTGGGCCACCGAGCTTGATATCAACACCGCGGCCCGCCATGTTGGTAGCGACTGTTACAGCACCTCGCTTGCCGGCGAGCGCTACTATCTCTCCTTCTTTCTCGTGATTCTTGGCATTGAGCATCTGATGCTTCACACCGGCTTGATTGAGAAATGCAGAAAGCATCTCATTCTTCTCTATCGATACAGTACCTATGAGTACTGGTTGCCCCTTCAATTGAAGTTCTTTTACTTTGTGTGCCAGAGCTTTGTATTTGCCTTGTTCATTTTGAAACACCAAATCAGGTTTATCTATTCTCGCATTACCTCTATGTGTTGGGACAAGTATTGTATCGAGTCCATAGACCTTCTGAAATTCTTCTTTACTTGTAAGAGCAGTTCCAGTCATCCCCGAAAGCTTTTTATATAATTTGAAATAATTCTGATATGTAATAGAAGCATAGGTTCTAGATTCGCGCTGAACCATCACACCCTCTTTGGCCTCTACAGCCTGGTGTAGTCCCTCTGACCAGCGACGACCTGGCTGGAGTCTACCGGTAAACGTATCTACGATTACCACCTCTCCCTCCTTTACAACATAGTCTCGGTCAGGTTTATAGAGAGCTTCGGCACGCACCGCGGTTTCTAAATGGTGTACAAATTTAACACCTTTGTCTGTATAAAGGTTCTCTACATTTAAAATTTTCTCTACTTTGCCTATACCTATATCAGTCATCGATATTGACCTAAATTTCTCGTCGACTGTGTAGTCGGTGTCTTTCACAAGCTTCCTGGCTACTGTAGCAAACTGACCATAGAGGTCTTCAGAATTGTTAGCTGGAGCAGATATGATGAGCGGTGTACGTGCTTCATCTATAAGTATAGAATCCACCTCATCTACGATCGCGTATGCATGCACGCCTTGTCTAATCCTCTTTTCATCATATTCGATATTGTCTCGTAGATAGTCGAATCCGAATTCACTGTTAGTTCCATAAACTATATCGGCTTTGTAAGCTTCGTGACGGGAACAAGGTCGTAGGAATTCGTAAACAACTTTGTAGGAAGCCTGTTCGTCTCTTTGTTCTTCTTTGTTCTCATCATTTTCTTTGTGGCTAGGATCATATATGTATGATGCATCATGATTGATCACAGATACACTGAGTCCTGCGTAAGCATAAACCTGTCCCATCCACGCAGCATCGCGACGAGCGAGGTAGTCGTTTACGGTTACTACATGTACACCGTCACCTGTAAGTGCGTTCAAGTATGCAGGAAGTGTAGCAACGAGTGTTTTACCTTCGCCAGTCCTCATCTCTGCGATAGCGCCAGAGTTGATAATAAGTCCGCCGAGGAGTTGCACACGATAGTGTCTCTGGCCTAGCGTTCTCGTAGCCGCCTCACGGACTAAAGCGAACGCTTCTGGAGTTACTTGGTCAAGCGTTAGTTTCCCCTCTTTTATTTGGGTTTTCCAGTCGGCAGTTTTAGCCTTGATTTCAGCCTCTGTTAGCACATTTATGGTCGGAGCCAGGTCCTCTATCTGCTTTAGAGCTCGGTCATACTTCTTTAAATTTGAACCATCAAATAAGCTTTTTACAAGATTTATCATAGATTGAGTATAATATCACAAAAAAGAAAAACCGGCACTTTATGCGTGCCGGTTTTTCTTTGAAAGAAATACTATTTTCTTTTCTTTGTAGCTTTCTTTTTCTTTGCTACTTTCTTTGCCTTTTTCTTTGCTGCCATGTGATTGGTAACGTTCTCGACTCCTTTGTAAATTTTTCAATCTATTGAAGTTCGTCGGAACGTGCAAATTATTTTTAAGTAAAGCTTTTTGTAAGTAGACTAAACCTACAAAGAACTTTTTCATTTATAATTATCGCAGGGTAAAATAGTTTGCACAATGCATAAATAAAAAATTATGTGGATAACTTTCGAAAAATATTTCGATAGAAATATTTTTAAATAAAATAGATTTATGAAAAAAATAAATTAAATGGAAAAATTTAAATAACTTTAGTTAAGATTTGTGGAAAATCTTTTTCGATTTTTAAAATTAATTCTCCAAACAATGAGTTCGCCCAACCGAACCACGGACGAGTAAAATCTTTTGGATCATCTACATTTACGCTTTCGTGCATGAAATAAGTTCCAGTATGAGTCTTCTTTAATGTTTTTAAGCATTCTATTATTTCTCTTTCATCATCTGATGTTAATGCTTGCATTATGGTGGCTATGGGCCAGAAATGGCTCAGTACTCCTGTATGAGGACTAGTTAATCCTTCTGAACTTTTACCCTTTGCATAAAATGGATTTGCTGAACTCAGTATCATTTTGCGCGAAGAAACATAGACTGGATTATCGATCGAACAAAATCCTAGATAAGGCAACGAAAGCAGGCTTGGGACATTTGGATCATCCATAACAAGGCTGGAGCCAAATCCATCAACCTCGTAAGCATATATTTCTCCTAATTCTCGATGTCTCACTATTCCCTGCTTAGTAATACCATCTTCTATTTCCTTTACTACTTTAAGCGCTTCTTGAGATAGCTTTTCCTGTTTAATTAGATTAAGGATTTTACTTGCCTCTCTTAGATTAACCGAAAGCATAGCGTTACTTGCAATAATATAAGGAAAGGTTGATTCATCATCAGATGGCCGAAAAACATTTCTAACCAATCCGCATTGCTTGCTTGGATATCCATAACCCCTCATACGTATTGCGGGATGAGACTTGCCATCGGGTCCAAAGAATTTATACATTTCCTTTGCAGTATCTTTGGTCAATGTTTGCTGCTCAATTCGGATGACTTCAAATATCTTTTTAATTGCTTTGGTCCAAGTAGAATTAAAATATGAAAGATTTTTACTTTCTTTGTAATACCCAACCGACAGGCGCAAGAAAGAAGCTAAGCTATCTATTTCGAATTTACGTTCCCAAGTATCTCTGCCCCATTTGCTGCCTTTGGGCCAGTATTTGTTTTGGGTAGGATTTTTCTCCTTTATATCCACAAAGGCATTGGCATACAGATCTGTAATAATGTTTCTGGCTTGGCGATTGATTAATCCTGCAAAAAGTTTATCTAACTTTTCATCTTTATTTACAAACTGCAAATATGGCCAGACTTGGTTAGTAGAATCCCGCAACCACATAGCAGGGATATCGCCTGTTGAAATAAAAGTATCTGGATTCCCCTTTTCATCCTCTCGATAAAACACCGTAGTATCTAATGTATTTGGCAAACACTGGGCAAACATTCTGCGTATATCAGAGTCTTTTATTAAACCCGAGATCCTGATGATTTCACTTTCAACAGCCGCACTATGGAAAAGTCGGTGTTTAGGGATGGGACGAGTCTTTAGCTTTTTATAATCAAACGGGGTTTTCTTCATATTTGCGTCCACAATACTCGAGCGGGTGCGAGGCTCCAACAAATATCATTTTGTGAGTGCAGTCGCTCGAGTATTCTAGAAACAATTAAAAGTACTTATTTACAATTATTTTACCATATTCCTCGTAAAGTACATAAAACTTCTTGATATTCTCGATCATTTCCCTGTATTCTAGCTTCTCATAATCATGGACAATTTGGTTTCTTACCTTGGTTGATTCTGCAATTTTCGCGGCAAAATTTTGTTCTATAGCCCCAGAATCAGCCAAATCATAAAAGCTAGATCTATAAGAATCCGAGACTCTTTTTGAAATCTGATAGGATAAAGCAGTGTTTATATCAATTGCTTCGTCTACCACTAATTGAAACAATCTTTCCATTGATAGTCTTTTTTCTTCATTTCTTAAAATATCGTCAGTAGGGGTAGCAACATATGCCTGCAATTTGCTCATATATTCTGTAAACTTACTAATTTTAGTTTTTATTATTCCTATTACCATAATAATTTTATTAATTATTTGCCCACTCCAAAATTGCTTTATCCCTCCATTCTCTTAGCCAAGCTGTCTCCATCCAGATCTTTATACCGTACAGCTTCCATTTCAAAAATACATTTTCGCCATTTTCGTATATGAGCACAGCATCATTTATCACTGCATACATCATTGTAGGTGAAGCAGTCTTCATATCTACAATCTCTATATCTTCCCTCCCCAGCAGGATTGAAAGTTGGCTCCAAACTGACATCTTTATATCAAAAGAATTCTGATCATTTTGGGTAAATATAGCAATGTCCAAATCACTTTTCATATGTGTGTTCCCCCGAGCAACAGATCCAAATATAGCCAAAAACTTCAAGTCTAAAGACTTAGCTATTTCTACTATTTCTCGAATTTGTATTTCATTAAAAGTATCTTCCATAACATTAATATTAACACAAAATCCGCCCAGTAAAGTGCGGATAGTATGCGATATTTGTCTTGTGGAGCAAGCACATTCCACTCACAGGTGCCAGTATAGCAGATCTAAATTATTTGTCAAGCGGGTTGCGACCAGCCTCAATTTCGGATACGAGTTTGTCGACTTGGGCGGTGTATTTGGCATCAATTTTCTTTAAACCTTCGAGGATCTCTACAGGCTTGATTCTGTTGCCTGTTTGCAAATACGCTGCAGCGAGAGATACATTGTACTCTACGTTGTTTGGATCGGATTCTAGAGCTTTCTCGAGAGTCTTTACGATTAAGTCATATCTACCAAGTGATAGATAAGTATTGATATATCTGACATTAAGCAGGGCTACATCAGATACTTGGGAAAGTAATTCCGAAGAGCTTGCTGCCTGTCCTGCTTGGGCAAGCGCTAATGCATAGGTAAGTTTAGGATCATTAAAGGATGCATCCAGTTCATACGCCTCCTTGTATACCGCCAACGCTTCTGCGGATTTACCTTGTGCTAGGTATATCTGAGCCAATGTCATAAGTAGGCTCTGTTTGGTTGGTGAAGATTCACGTGCTTTGAGTAGGTTCTCTTCTGCTTTGGCCATGTTACCGATACGCCCATTGTATGTACCGTACAATATGTAACCACGGGTATCAGGGCGCTCTGCAAGCTGTATCTCCAACCTCTCGGCGGCTAGCGCTAGATAAGCTGATTTGATTTCATTGGGAAAGTCAGAGGTAGCTACCCTCGCTGCAGTGTCTAGTAGCTGTTCAGATGCTTCAACATTGGAGAATGAATTATAAGTATAAACTCTCTTGAAATCTTCGAGGCTTTCGGTAAGTAGCGGAGCTGCATTAGGGTTTGCGTTCTTGGCCTGCAGAGCTGCATTGGCCTTGGAAATTGCAGAGATGATAGCGCTAGAGGCAGACATGTTCTTTACATTAACCACAAACGGTACTGCGAGTGTGATTATCGCAAGCGCTATGGGGAGTGCTGCGATCACAGAATTGCTAGGGACGTGCGCAGTGGTTGTAGGTATCGGGTGAGACTTGATCTGAATATAACCAAAGACAAAGACGATAAAGACATAACTCACCAGGTTGTCGAATACGAAGAAATTGTGAACAAAGTATGCAACGAAAAGTCCAGTGAGTAGTCCCTGCTCTACCGAAGTAAACCTACCATGCTTGTTCTTCCAAATGATCCAAATCGAAGCGACGAACAGCATGAGATACGAAAGTAGTCCGAGTATCCCCCCAGCGATAAGCCAGTCGAAGAATACATTGTGAGTACGGTCGAACCACTGCTCCTGCTCAAACAGCTCTGGGTTATAGTATTTGCTAAAGACATAGGTAAAATTGTCCTGACCCCAACCGAGAAGTGGTCGCTCTCTCACCCCATCTAGTGCAACTCCCCATATGTTGAACCTGGCATCTCCCATATCGCTTATCTTCTCGATATCAAATGTAACGAGAGCTGTAGCGAGGTTACTGAACCTACCCACTAACGGATGAGTCTTGGCAAACTCTGTGTCATTTACAGATACGAGAAACAGAGTGGCAACGAGCTCGATAGCGAGGATTGCAAACGCTGTTATCCTGAGTGCCTTGTGGGCACGCTCACGTATAGCGTAGATGATAGCCATCACAGTGATGCCGCCTACAAGGCCAAGCAATGCCCCTCGAGTTCCTGTGAAGAATAGTGTGGTTACATTGATTATCGCAAGCAAGCTATACAGTGTCACATGCTCGAACCTGATCCCCCGAGCCAGTTTGGAATTCTGAACGACCTCCTTCTTGGGGTAAATTTCTCTGACTACAAAGAATAGTGCAAAGAAAATATGTAGTAGAGAGTAAACACCTAGATATGTAGAATTACCGAAGCTACCATCGATACGATCAATCCCCTGGCTTAGCTCCACAACCCCCTGCAAGAAAACAATGGTACTCACCACAAGTGATGTTTGTATCAGTCTTGTCCAAACCTTTTCTGTAAACGAATACGCAATAACCACAAACAACGCGAGCAAATGAACAATGGTGATAAGTCCCTCCATCCTCTCGTTGTTGGACCACAGGCTCTTTGGAACATTTTCCCCTAGTACATCGGCAAGTCCTACAATGAAAGCGAACGCAACAAATGCGACAGACAACAGGGATACACGGGGTCGGAATTTCTCATAATACATCGCCAGTATCACCCAAGAACCAAGCACTAATTCAGTAATAATTCTAAATGTGAAGTTCTTGCCAGTAATGAACGGGAATAGCATACTCCCCGATACTATGAATGGTAGGACAACGGGTAATAAAAATACTAACGTAATAATAACGCCCATAATAAAGGGTCGCAGAAATTTATCTATATTCATGTGTTACAATATAGCATAAAATATGGGATTTATGCGGCTTTGTTGCACCAACCCTTTATCCCCAACAAAAACAGCAGGTTCCGTAAGGAACCTGCTGTTTTCTGTACAATGGTGATATATGAACAAAACCAAAGACAATACTAAAGTTACCAAAAACAAGGAAAAATACAAGGT
>JANNXY010000013.1:0-2257 GCA_031409775.1 bacterium
GGAACTGTTACTTGTTGCGCGATCGCCTGACGCTGTACCCGTAGTTCGGCTGCGGTATAAACAGTAGACTCATGAGTAGCATTACTCTTGAGCGCAGAGATCGTCGCTTTGGCAGCCATACCCACTACTGATGCCGCGAAACCTGTCACAGCCCATGCCGCACTTGCAGATAATCCTAAAAGATCGACTGAAGTTTGTAGCGCAGTGCCTGTAACAGTCCCCGTAACCTTGACTCTTGTTGATGCTGACATAATCCACTCTCCAAAATTAGCTATGGTTTGCAAGTTAAAACAATTGAAGCATCGAACTCATCTACAGTCCTGCTGGAAAACAGCAGGATTTATAGTCAACTTACCTGCCCTTCGTCATCGCGCATTTTTTCGTTCATTCTTTGATTTTGCAAATCTCGATCGTAGTCAGCCACAGCATTTGCCTCCGCATCCGCTCGATCGTCCTCCTGCTCGTAACTCTCAGGTGCTGGCTGTTGTGGCAGATTGCCATTAGGCGGCACGACTGGAATATTTCCATCAGGAAAAGGATTGTAGCCAAACCACTGAGTTAAAACATCTCTAGTGGCAAACGAAAATGGCCCGACGGGAAGCCCACTTTCATTCGCAAGATTGATGTACTCTTGCAAAGCGGTTTCCACCCGATACACCCGACGGGGTAGCCAGAATGCCAGATTTTCCCAAGCAATGCGGACTCCCCGCCACCAATCGCGCACCAGGAACCACAGCAACGAAATCGCCTCCAGCCCACTCTTACCGCTAAAACATACTGTCAGTAAGGATACGATCGTGCAGAGTCCCAACAGCCAGACAAGGCTCTCACTTACTCCAGCACTAGAGACTCCGAATACAGTAGCCGCGATTGTATAGACTACAGCAACCCAATTCCAAAAATTAGATTGCCATTTTACTTTTGTGTCACTAGCCGCCAAGATCGCAGCCAGTAACAGTCCAATTGCCGTCACGAGCAGGGCAATTGGGAAAGACTGCACCAATAACCCCGTTGCTGCCAGGGCAATTACTGGAGACAAACTCTGAAAAATCCGAATCGCCCGCAGATCCGTATTCATGTTAGCTAGAGAGGTGTTAGCTGCTCGATCGCGGGTGCGATCTCGTTCGAGTCTGTCAGCCTTTAATCGATGAGGATAAGCAAGTCCAGTCGATCTGATGATTTTTCTTGCTAGAGTCCGCAACCGCTTACCTGGATTACGAAGAGTCTGACCGTTATAGCTAGGTTGGTTAACGAGATCTTCAAGTGGCATATAGCCCCCAAAATCACCGTTTCTAGCGTGTCCGACAAATTCTTGAAAGCTTCGATCGATTTCACTCTGGTGTGTCATGTTCCCTCCGCATTAGGTTACTTTGAGCTAGTCGGCTGTCTTGTCAGTACTAACTTTCTTGGCTGCCTCATCAGCACTGACCTTCTTGGAAATTTCCCGATCGAGAATTCGATCGCGTTTGTGGGCAATCTCTCCATCCCAAGACAACTTGGCATCCCGATTGAACGGAAAAGCCATCACTGCTCCGCAAGCAGCAATCGTGGTCACAACACTTAGCGAAGAAAAGAATAAACTAGCCCCCAAACCTGCGAAATCTCCTTTCGACAGCTTGCTGGAAAAGCTTTGACTAGCTAGCTCGATCGCTAAAACACCCGATCGAAACTCCCCATTGTCGGTAAAGTACTTTTTATAGGAACCAGGCATTTCCTGCTTCAAAAATTCCAGGTCGTTCCCAATCTGCGATCGAGTAGCCATTTTATTCTGCCAGTTCTGACTGAGATTCACCGACTGTTCGACCAACTGTTTATTCAACATGTCAGCTTTAACACAAAGGGGAATACCCGATTCTTCAAGCTCCCACTCACGGTTACGTTCTTTGAACATGCCATACGTCCGCACATAGGCAGTATCGTGACGTGCGCCTTTGGCAGGGAGTAGATTTAGATCCTGCTTACTTTGGTCACATTCAGCTTGCGCTCGATCGTAACGTTTACTATCCGGCTGAAGTGCAGCGACCCTGACCCGCTCCGACTCAATCATGCGTGCAGCTTGTAGATCGGCTAAACCTGAAGGATTGAGTGTTAGCTCAGTACCAACCCCAGAAACCGAACATGAAAGCGCACTCAAACCTAGCAGGGTAAATGTTCCAACAATTCTGGTCGGAAAAGTACCCGAACGCGCCCTGACTATAGCTACTCCCGCATCATTTTTGATTTTAAGAATGAGCAAATTGGTTACTATACTCAGCAC
>JANNXY010000014.1:0-1590 GCA_031409775.1 bacterium
GTTAAACGCGAGAAAACCAAGCTAGCCAACAAAGCCAGACGAGCCGATAAAAAAGACACGAAGAAATCTCGTGGTAAAATGGTTCCCGAGTCTGACTCGTCTTCTGATGAGTCCATGAACAACATGGAAGCCAGAATTCCCCGTAAAAAGATTTACAAAAAGAAGGAAAAGAACGTCAGGTACAATTGCAAGGCACAAATTGTTGCCATCGAAGATTCCGATGATGAATCCACTGACGAGATGGATACGGAATCATCCGATGAGGAATCCACTAACGAAACCTCTGCTGAAGAAAAAGCCTTCCTCAAAGCCATTGAGAAAGAAGAGCAGAAGGAAAATAAAGAAACCAATAGTGACTCTGAATGAGAAATAACCGTGGAACAAAATGATAGTCTAACTAACAATATTAATGGTAATAATATTATATGTGAAAATATCGAATGTTTTGCTTCCACGGCTGAATTACTTCGTCCAAAGAAAAAGGCAAAGTTAGAAGAACTTTCCACAGTCACTCTAGGTTACATCAAAGATAAACATCCAGACAAGACAAGTCAAAAACAAAGACTAAGAGTTTTATTTGATTCTGGATGTAGTTCTACAATGATCAACAAAAAGTTTGTTAGACATTGGAAGAAGAAACCAGTAGACACAATTAAATGGTCGACTAAAGCAGGTAGCTTCAAAACTAAAAGAAGCTGTGAAATCGAGTTCACACTGCCAGCATTCCATGAGCACAGAAAAATCCTCTGTAATGCATATGTAGATGAGTCACACCAAGAGTCATGCAATTATGACATGATCATTGGCAGAGACCTCTTACATTCATTAGGAATAAATCTAATGTTTGATACAGCAGAGATCACTTGGGATAATGCCAAGATAAACATGCAACCGCCAGAATTCCTAAAAGATGGCTGGGTTGACACCATGGAACAAGAAATACTTTTTGCCCATGATCCTGATACAACAGGTGCAGAAAGAATTCAAAGTATTATTGAATCCAAATATACCCCTGCTGACCTCGAAATGATAGTAGCAGAATGCACACATCTCGAGAAAACAGAGCAAAAACAACTCCTAAAACTTTTGAAAAAGTATGAAGATCTATTTGATGGATCGCTGGGAACATGGAAAACAGCTCCAATCGAGCTAGAATTGAATGACCCAAATGTCAAACCATATCACGCTAGACCATATCCAGTACCTCACTCACAAGAAAGGAAACTAAAAGATGAGATAAAGCGGTTATGTGATTATGGTGTCTTAAGAAAGATCAACAATTCAGAATGGGCATGTCCTATGTTCACAATATCAAAACCAGACGGTTCACTACGATCACTAGCAGATCTGAGGGAAGTAAATAAGGTGATCAAACGAAAACCCTTTCCCTTACCAAAGATCACAGACATGCTGCAAAAACTAGAAGGTTTTATGTATGCCACGTCGCTTGACTTAAACATGGGATATTATCACATGTTACTTACGCCATTTTCCAGTAGGTTATGTACCATTGTACTACCATGGGGAAAATACGAGTATCTCAGATTACCGATGGGACTGAGTATTAGCCCAGATATATTTCAAGAGAAG
>JANNXY010000015.1:0-1567 GCA_031409775.1 bacterium
CCGCTGCGTGTACGCAGCAGTCAATGGTTCGTTGACCAAACCACTACAAGTACCCGTGTGCTGCGTCCGGTAGTGGAGCCGGGTCCTCACTACTGAGCGACTTGTTGTGAAGATCACACGGTCTGGGGAGCTCGCTCGACCCGTTCTCCCGTTGCTTCGTTCTCGACTGCTCGCTTCAGACCGAGCATCACGCAGTCGAAGACGAACGCCCGCTGATTGAGAACGAAGCGGTTGAGCACGGAGCCGGCCACAAGCTGACCGACTGTGTCGGCGTGCAGCAGATGCCACTCCAGCGAGCCAACGGCAAAACCGGCGCGGCGCAGCATGTTGAGATGTTCGACTGCTACGTAGAGCTCGGCGTCTGGATCGAAACCAAGTTCAAGACGGATATGCGTTATGTCGTGCAGGAAGCGAAAGGCATGGTTCGCTTCGCTCCCGGCATAGATCGACGCGACGGAACCGTCCATCGCCACCGGGTAGCGCTCCCGCGTTTCGCGGCAGCGCTGGTAGGCATCGAGCACTGAGGCGAAGCCGAGTGGTGGATCGGGCACGGCCTTCCAGCGGAAGCCTTCTTGCTCCGCTGCTTTGGCAGCTTCGGACAGGACCCAGCCAGTCAGATTGAGTGCGGGCTCATGCAGGACGCGTTCGTCCAGAGCCCCAGATTTCTTGGGCACGTTGCTACTCCTTTTGGGAATGTGAAAAGTGGGGGACTGCTACCACCGAATCGGCGGAGCAGGAAGAAGCCGAGGACAGCGGACGCGCTTCCTCAGTGCAAGAGGTCGGAGCTGATCAGCCCCGGTGCAAGAGCCGGATGATGACGGCGAGGCCGATGCAGACCAGGAGCAGCGACGGCAACACGGGCCCGACCAGTCGCCCGGACCAATAGACAGCAAGAGAGAACAGCAACATGGCCATCACCGCGGCGTAGAGCTTGGGCAACCACTTCACGAGTCGGACCCGTCGAAGCTTCCGTCGCTGCAGTCGGCGTCACGATGGGATAGCCCGGACGTACGGAGAATGTCGTCAACGCCACGCCGAATGCGGGTCGCCGCCGGATCGACATCGGAGGCGAAAGCTACGTCTGCTGCCTGAGCCGCACCAGCAGAACGGACGGGCCGCCGCCTCGGCGTTCTCGAACGACGCCGTGGTGGTTGGCGAACACCACTACGAACACGGCGAACCACATCCTTCGGCACATCGAATCGCACCAATCGGACGACGAGGACGACGCCGACGGCGATCGGAAGAGGAACGGCGATCACCGCGGTTGCCGCCGTGAGACCACCCGCAGCATCTCGTCGGTTGTTCTGCGCGTCAGGTCCTGCAGTTCCCGGCGAGCAAGCTGTGCCTCACGGCAAATCCGAGCTTCCGCTTCGAGTTGCTCACGCTCCATCGCAGTTACCCGGCGAAAACGTTGAACGGCCGACACGCTGCCAACGACAACGCTCCCCAACACGATGGTCAGCGGATCGATCACCGCAGCCGCCGAGGACTGCCGCTCACGATCTCCGCCAGCCCAAGGCAGCCGAGCTGTGCCACCGATTGGATCACTCCGGCGTCCATCGGG
>JANNXY010000016.1:0-20760 GCA_031409775.1 bacterium
GCTCTCTTGTGAAGAACTCGGAGATTGCAGAGTTCTAGAAGGCGCATCTTGATTTCTTCTGGGGTCAATTTCACCTTTACATTTTACCATGGTCAAGGTTGACTGACTAGGGAGAGAGTGGTGGGAGGTGTGGATAGTTACTGGGTGTATTGTTGACTTTATCAATATGTAATGTTAAATTCTGATAAGCAAACCCGAACATTTAAACAACAAGCAAAAATGAGCCTTGCATCAAGTAGTATGTATACTAATTTCAAACTGCTGGAAAAGACTGGAACAAAGATTACGGTCGATGCCAAAGCCAATCTCAAAAAGTTAAGTGAAATGGAGAAGCAGATTGATTATTTAACTTCTCAGTTACAGGTGGCCCGAAAAGAAAACGCATTATTGCGCAAACAACTTTCGAGGGCATCCAAAGGAAAACCCGAAGTTGAGCTAGCCAGGTTACCCAAGGAGTTATTCAGAAAATTAGATGGTGATATCCTGATTTATGATGCGCACAGAATTCTGCCAATCTACGAAGAGTTAGATGTTTATAGCAAACAATCTTATACTCGCGCAAGAAACTTCCTAAATAATTCTGGTTTAAGTACTGTGGCAGATTTGGTAGCCCATAATGGCTTCGAAAGTTTTTTCTTCAAGAGGAATTTTGGCAAGAAAACTAGATTCCTGCTTGAGGCTTCGATGAATCACTATGGTCTGAAATTTCTCGGCAAACCTACCACCTAAATTAAGGTGGATTTTATTTTCTTGCAAACACCCACCGTCTCTCGATGACTCGAGCCACCTCCCTCGAGGGAGGACTTGATTCGTGCATGAAAGTCTCCCCTGGAGGGGAGTACTCCTGTATTCAGGAGGGAGGGGTGTCGAATGGGTGTATAATTAATACATGGAATTCGTTCACTATAATAGAAATTTAAAACAACGAGCGAGAGATTTACGCAAGAATGGAACTTTATCGGAAGCATTGCTGTGGCAACAGCTAAAAGGTCGACAGATATTGGGTTATAAATTCACCCGTCAAAAACCAATTGATAATTATATCGTTGATTTCTACTGCCCATCTATTAAACTTGCTATAGAAATCGATGGCCATAGCCACGACCAGAAAATAGACCAAGATATTTGGAGGCAAAACCAATTAGAAATATTGGGTATTAAGTTTCTGCGCTTTACTGATGAAGATGTAAAGAAAAATATGAATGCAGTTTTAATGAAAATAAAAGATGAGCTAGGCGGCAGAGCGGAATCTGGGATTGAGTAAGAAAGCAGTCTCTGATATCATTACCACCATGGAACATCTAAGCAAACAGCAAATTGTTTTACTCACACTTCTCGTGAGCCTAGTGACATCTATCGCCACAGGTATCACTACTGTATCACTTCTCGACCAGGCACCGCAGAGTGTGACACAGACGATAAATAGGGTGGTGGAGAGAACTATCGAGAAGGCGATCCCTAGTGAACCGATCAGAGTCCCGGTCAAAGAAGTTACAACCGTGATCGTAAAGGAAGAAGATCAGGTTATTGGTGTAGTAGAAATAGGCAAGAAGTCTATCGTGCGTATCAAAGACGAAGATGATGGTGCACTGCTAGGCCTGGGTACAATACTGACTCCGGATGGTATCGTAGTCGCAGATAAAGGCATTACAGATGGCGAGCATGATTATGGATTCGTGTATAACGGGCAGACATACAAAGCCGAATTGCTCGACAATAAAAATTCCAAAGATTCCCAAGTCGCATTTCTGAGATTCTCTGATCTCGGCACCACCACCGTCTCAGTAGCGGCGCAGGCGAGTACTGGCTCGATCAAGGCTGGTCAGACCGTAGTGGCTCTCACTGGAGCAGAGCGTGATGTGGTATCGGTAGGGATTATTTCGAGCTTGCTTGATTCTGTGGCCACAGACGATGCTCCGGCAATATTGTCAGAGATTGATACGACCTTTTCCAGAGACGGCTTGATTGCTGGTACGCCGATGTTCAATCTCCAGGGCCAATTGGTTGCTGTAAAGGCTGGGGAACTCGGTTCGCTTTTGACCATAAATATCGTAAACAGTTTGTTGACTAATATATTAGATGTTATATAATGTAGGCAATTATGCCACCACTAGAGCATTTCACAACCAAAGCCCGCGAAGTCATACGCAAAGCTCATGAGCTAGCTATTGAGCGTGGCCAGAACCATGTGAACACACTCCACCTGCTAACAGCGCTCGTTTTACAAGACGATAGTGTGGTTGGTATCACGCTAGACAAGCTCGAGGTAGATACGATACTACTTACCGACATGCTCCTAGACGCTATAGAAGGCACCGAGGCGAGCCAGACTATCGCACCGTCTTACCAGATGTATCTGGCACCTGACTTTGCCCAGATCGTTGAACATTCAACCAAGATAGCTGCTGGGATGAAAGACGAATTCGTATCTATAGAGCATATATTTCTAGCTATGTTTGATGTATCAGGCAAGGCTCGCGACATCATAAACAAGTTTAAAATCAGTCGCGATGATGTTGCGCGTATCCTGTCTGATCTCAAGCATCACAAATTAGACACACCACAGACCAAGAAATCCAAAGCACTTATCAAATACACTCGCAGTCTCACCGCTCTGGCCAAAGAAAACAAACTCGATCCCGTAATCGGTCGCGACAACGAGATTCACCGTATAATCCAGATCCTTTCTCGTCGTACGAAGAATAATCCAATCCTCATTGGGGAAGCGGGGGTTGGCAAGACAGCTATAGTAGAAGGACTTGCCAACCGTATAGTAGCCGGAGATGTCCCTGACTCACTCAAAGACAAAGAGCTCGTATCGCTCGATATGGGACTACTCGTAGCTGGTACCAAATACCGTGGTGAGTTCGAAGAACGTCTCAAGAATATCCTAAAGGAAATTGAAAGAGCCCAGGGCAAAGTAATCCTATTTATCGATGAGATACATACTATAGTGGGTGCAGGTGCTGCAGAGGGGTCACTAGATGCATCCAACATGCTCAAGCCCGCCTTGGCTCGTGGAGAACTACGCGCTATCGGTGCAACAACGATCAAAGAATATCAAAAATACATAGAGAAAGATCCTGCACTCACTCGTAGATTCCAACCAGTATATGTGAGCGAACCTTCTATCGAAGACGCTGTAGCAATACTGCGCGGGGTCAAGGAGAAATACGAGCTTTATCACGGTGTCCATATACTCGACGACGCCATAGTTGCCGCAGTGAACTTGTCTAGTCGCTATATATCTGACAGATTCCTACCAGACAAAGCAGTCGACCTCATAGACGAGGCGGCCTCATCGCTTAAAATTTCTCTAGAAAACATGCCACAACCACTCGAAGAATCCCGCCGCAAAATAATGCGTTTAGAAATCGAAAGGGAAGCTATCAAGAATGAGACAGAAAGTCCCAAAACCAAGGCAAGGTTGTGGGAAATCGAGAACGAAGTCGCAAACCTAAAGGAAAAGAGCTCCGAGATAGAATTACGCTGGAAAAATGAAAAGGAACTCATCACCCAGATCAAATCCATCAAGGCTCGCCTCGAGGAACTCCGCAACGAAGCAGACCAGGCAGAGCAGAAGAGTGATCTGGCTCGTGTCGCAGAGATACGCTATGGTCAGATTCCAACCCTTCAAAAGGATCTAGAAGCTAAAGCTAAGAAACTAAAGAAAATCCAAAGCACCCACAGAATACTCAAAGAAGAAATTACCGAGACTGACATCGCTGATGTAGTTTCGCGCTGGACAGGTATCCCGGTAAACAGAATGCTCGAAGAAGAAATAGCGAAACTATCCCGCATTGCAGAGAATTTAACAAATAAAGTCGTGGGACAAAATGAAGCAGTGAAGAAAATCTCAGACACGATCAAGCGCTCTCGTGCTGGTATATCTGACCCCAACAAGCCTATTGGTTCGTTCATATTCCTCGGTCCTACGGGCGTGGGCAAGACCGAGCTCACCAAGGCTCTGGCAGAGTTCATGTTCGATGATGAGAAGGCACTTATCCGTGTCGACATGTCGGAATTCATGGAGCGACACTCAGTGTCCAAGCTCATCGGTGCTCCCGCGGGCTATGTGGGATACGAAGAAGGCGGGCAGCTCACAGAGATGGTTAGGCATCGTCCATACTCTGTAATACTGTTCGACGAGATCGAGAAGGCTCACCCAGAAGTGTTCAACATACTCCTGCAGGTGTTTGACAATGGGCGACTAACTGATGCCAAAGGCCGCTTGGTAAATTTTAAAAACACTATCATCATCCTCACATCGAACATCGGTGCAGAATTTATAGACAAGATGGAGAGACTCGGGTTCGCGAGTGACAATGATGGCAAGCAGGATTACAATGCTGCCAAAGACAAGGTAATGACAGCTCTCAAGTCCCACTTCCGTCCAGAATTCCTCAACCGTCTCGATGATGTGATTATATTTGATATTCTAAACGAAAGCTCTATCGAGAAGATTGTGGGAATACAAGTAGAAATAGTAAAGAAGCGTCTCGCTGGCAAAGACATCAACCTGATCATCACTCCAGAAGTCATGAAGGAGCTCGCGCGCGAAGGCTATGATCCCAAGTACGGTGCACGACCGCTCAAGCGCGTGATCCAGAACAAGATCCTCAACCCATTAGCGGAGCTTATGATCGCCCGCAAAGCCGAGCCGGGTTGTGTGGTTACAGTGACACTAAAGAACGGTGTGTTTGCGTTTGATACAAAGAAAGCCAAGAAAAATTCTATTCTATCGGATTTCAAACCTAGTAGAATGATTGCTAAATAACAGCGGGCTCGCCGAGACTCGAACTCGGAACCTTCCTTTTGGAGAGGAATGTTTTACCATTGAAACTACAAGCCCAATAACATCAAATTATACACAAATTGGACAATAAGTCATTTTTCTAATAAAATGCTCCCTATGCGCAGGTGGCAGAGTGGTCAATTGCAATAGACTGTAAATCTATCGCCCTATGGGCTACACAGGTTCAAATCCTGTCCTGCGCACCATCCCAAATAATCTCCTTGTCCCTCCTAAACCAAGTTCTCTGGCGCTTCACATAGTGCCAGATTTCTGTTTCGAGTTTGTTTAACATTTCTACTTTACTCATTTTCTTTTGTAGAAATAATGCAATGTATTTATATTCGAGCCCGAGTGAATCGAGGCGCTTCCAGCTCACTTTGCTTGTATCGTGCAGATTCTTTACTTCGCGCATCATACCTTGCTTCATTCTCTTTGCTAGTCTGATTTTAATTCTTTCTTTTAATTTATCGTCCGGCATATCGAGCCCGATTTGGATAAAATTGTATTTTCCTCCAGCTGGTGGATTAACCTTTAATTTAGGAACTTTGCCTAATGCTGTGGCTATCTCGATCGCTCTTACGAGTCTTACTTTATTTAATTTATCAATAGTTTTCGCACGTTCGGGATCGAGCTTTTTAAGTTTTAGGAATAATTTATCTAAACTTAGCTTGTCCAACTTTTTTCGCAAGATTTTATTGGGTGGAACTTCTGGTAACACCAAACCTTTGACAATAGAATCGATATAGAATCCTGTGCCGCCGCAGATGATCGGCACTTTCCCTCTAGCAATTATTTCCTCGATCTTTTTATTGGCCAATTTCTGGAAATCAGAAACAGTGAAAATCTTTTTCACACTACATACATTGAGCAGGTGATGGGGGACGCCGCGCATTTCTTTCTTTGTAATTTTCCCACTACCGATATCTAGTCCTCTGTAGACTTGGCGTGAGTCAGCAGATATTATTTCAGCTTGGCCGATCTTGTGTTTGGCAAGATTTAGGCCGATTTCTACAGCCAGATCACTTTTACCTGTTGCTGTCGGTCCACAAACTACTATTACATTGGGTTTGTTCATAAATAAAAACTCTTTCTCAAATTTTTGGCTTCTTGGGCCAAGAAAAGAAAGAGCGACAGAAAACCAGAACGAGAATAAGAATGACAAAAAAGCCTATAAACGGATCGATATTTCTCATAAGTCTGTCACCAAGCTATCATTTCTGGCTCTTTATTTCAACTTTTCTAGATATCGGGTATAATATACGGATGATTTACTTCGACAATGTTTCGAAAATATATAATGACAAATCCGTAGGACTAGATGGTGTTACGTTCAAGATCGCTCCGAGCGAGTTCGTATCTGTAGTGGGTCATTCTGGTGCGGGAAAGACTACACTTCTCAAGATGATCCTAGCCGAAGACAAGCCTAGTACAGGCAAGGTTTTTTTTGAATCAACCAACGTACATAGACTCAACCCCAAAGGTGTTGTGCATTATCGTCGCAAGATAGGTACTGTATTCCAGGACTTCCGATTACTTCCCAACAAAACAGTGTACGAAAACATCGCCTTCGCTATGGAAGCAGCTGGTCGAAGCGACGAAGAGATCGAAGCCGATGTACCGCATGTGCTAGAGCTCGTCGACCTCAAGCACAAGATGTGGAGCTTCCCTAGACAGCTCTCTGGAGGCGAGAAGCAGCGTGTAGCGATAGCTCGTGCGATAGTGAACCAGCCCGACATCATCATCGCCGACGAGCCCACAGGCAACCTCGATCCAGTGAACACTTATGATATCGTACAGATACTCAAGAAAGTAAACGACCTCGGTACCACAGTTATACTTACTACACACAACAAAGGCGTAATAGACAGCCTCGAGAGGCGTGTGATCACGATGGACAAGGGTCGTATTGTACGTGATGATACCGAAGGGCGATACGTTCTTTAAACTTTCAACTAATAACTAACCACTAATCAAAATGATTTGGACTAATTTAAAAAGAATCACAAAGTCGGGCTTCGTAAATTTCTGGCGCAACGGATATGTGTCGTTTGCTTCTATCGTAGTCATGGTTGTGACTCTGTTTGTGATAAGCTCTATCATATTTGCTGGTTCGATGCTTACTTCGGTCCTAGATACTCTCCGCGACAAAGTCGATGTAAATATTTATTTCCTCAACGAAGCGACTGAAGACGATGTTATGGTTGTTAAAAAGCACCTCGAAGCGCTACCAGAGGTAGCTATGACGGAATACATTTCACGCGAAGACGCATTGGCCAACTTCGAGCTCAAGCATCAGAACGACGAGATCATCATGCAGACTCTAGATGAGCTAGGCGAGAACCCTCTAGGTGCGGTTCTCACAGTAAAGGCCAAAGAAACCTCTCAATACGAAAGCATTGCAGCATACCTAAAGAGTGAGACAGACAGTCGTGGCAACGAATACAATATAGAGAAAGTGACATACTATCAGAACAAGGACGCGATAGACGCTCTGACCAAGATAATAGAAGCCTCCCGCAAACTTGGTAGTATCGTTACTATAATATTTGTATTACTGTCGATCGTGATCACTTTCAACACTATCAGACTCGCTATATATGTGTCCCGCGAAGAAATATCTGTAATGAAACTCGTAGGAGCAAGCTTCATGTATATCAGGGGCCCGTTTGTTGTTGGTGGTATTATGTCTGGTGCATTGTCGGCCGTTATCACGCTTATTGTGCTGTACCCGATAACGTATTGGATGGGTCCGAGTACAGAGAGACTGTTCGCTGGCATCAATATATTCGAGTACTATATATCGAATTTCCCTCAGATATTTATCATTATATTGGCATCTGGTGTGGGTATTGGGGCGGTATCTAGCTACCTCGCCGTTCGCAAGTATTTGGCGAATTAGTAAAATTTTGAGTATAATATCGGGATGAAATCTCACAAATATATATTCGTCGTTGGCGGGGTGATGTCGGGCGTTGGCAAGGGCATAACCACCTCGTCACTCGGACTCATCCTCCAGGGCAAGGGCTACAAAGTGAACCTAGTAAAGGCAGACCCCTATTTAAACGTCGACGCCGGCACCATGAACCCCACCGAACACGGTGAGGTTTTTGTTTTAAATTCTGGATTAGAGACTGACCAGGATATGGGCAACTACGAGAGGTTTCTAAATAGAGACTTGTCGAACGAAGACTATATGACATCCGGCATGGTCTACAAATATGTGATAGACAAAGAGCGCAGTCTCGGGTTCAGAGGTAAATGCATCGATGCAGACAACGTACGCGACGAGATCATACACAGGTTCATAAATGCAGGCAAGGTTAACAAGTCTGAGATATCTATCATAGAGATCGGTGGCACAGTGGGGGATTATCAGAATATCATGTTCATGGAGGCAGCTAGAGTGCTCAAGGTAAAGAATCCGAGCGATGTCGCGTTCGTGATGGTTAGCTATCTGCCGATACCCAAGACGATAGGGGAGATGAAGTCCAAGCCTACCCAGAATGCAGTGCGCCAGCTTAATTCATATGGAATACATCCGGATTTCATCATTGCTCGTGCAGAGGTGGCACTAGATAGTAAAAGGAAAGAGAAAATCGCCATGGCCTGCTCGATCCCGATAGGGAACGTGATATCAGCGCCGGATATAGGTAGTGTCTATGATGTTCCACAGAATTTCGAAAATGATCGAATAGGTGAAATGGTTCTCAAGTCTCTAAGTCTAAAGTCAAAGAAAAATTCTCCCGGTATAAATGATTGGAAGAAATTTGTCACAAGGGCTAAAAGCCAGAAAGGTGAAGTAAACATCGCGATAGTGGGCAAGTATTTCAACACAGGGGATTTCGTTCTATCTGATGTGTATGTATCTGTGATTGATGCAGTGAAATTCTCTTGCTATGCATTGGGTCTTAAGCCTAAACTCACATGGCTTGTAGCACAAGAGTTTGAAAATGATAAGGCTAAATTAAAAGAGCTAAATAAATATGATGGAGTGATCGTGCCAGGAGGATTCGGTGAGTCCGGTATAGTAGGTAAGCTCAATGTGATCAACTATCTTCGTGTTAATAAAATCCCATTCTTCGGTATATGCTACGGCATGCAGTTACTGGTGATCGAATATGCGCGGGATGTCCTAAAGCTAAAAGACGCCAATACTCACGAGATCAACCCTAATGCAACAGACCTAGTGGTGGACATAATGCCCGAGCAGAAGAAGAAATTAAAAGACGGCAAATATGGTGGAACCATGCGACTAGGTGCGTATCCGTGTTTGATAAAGAAAGGAACAATTGCCGAAAGATCCTATTCACTAGAAGCTAAAAACTTGAAGCTAATCCACGAGCGTCATCGTCATCGCTACGAAGTGAATCCGGAATACGTACAGAGGCTATCGGACGCTGGGCTCGTGTTCTCTGGCACATCACCTGACGGTAGTCTCATGGAGATAGCAGAACTGCCAAAGAAAATACACCCCTTTTTCCTCGGGGTGCAATTCCATCCAGAATTCCTAGCTAGACCTCTGTCTCCGCATCCGCTGTTTACAGCATTTGTCGAAGCTAGTCAGAAGACGAGTAGGGAAGCCTAGGCGCTTCTCTTTGCTTTGGTAGATTTCACAGAAACAGCCTTGCGAGCGAATTTGGTCGCGAGTCTCTTCTTGGTCTTCTTGGACCTTGTTGCTTTATTCTTTGTATTTGTTGCTTCTCTTTTAGCCATGCTTGACATTATATATGAAGGGAGTAATATAGCAAATAGAAATGTTCTCGAACTAGACCGTTTGTTCTATCCTTTAATGGAATGGACTTGGATCCCGTACGTCACCTGTGCACCGGTGGCAATGCGGGACTCAATAATCAATATCCCCGAGCGAACTCGTGAAGGTTCACATTTCAGCGCTCGTCGACTCACACGTCGACGAGCGCCTTTTCTTTTGATTTTTATCTAAAAATGATGTAAAGTATTGGGACATTGGGGGATCGTCTAACGGTAGGACAGTGGCCTTTGAAGCCATTAATTTTGGTTCGATTCCAAGTCCCCCAGCCAACATGAGCTAGCACGTAATTACGTAATCTAATGTGTGCTTTGAGCAGCTCAAAGATTCCATATAAAAACATTTTATGAATATATTAAAAATATCAACAAAGATAGAATAATTAGAGTGGCTTGGGAAGATGGCGTTTTTTCTGAATCAATCAAAATCCAATTTGGATTAAAGGAAGATGAGGTAATTAATCTTATGAAAAAATATGAAACAAAAATAATATGAAAGAAGTAGTTTTAATTTATCCACATCAACTTTTTGAAAATAGTCCTATTTTAAAAAAAGATCTAACAGTTTTTCTTATTGAGGATCCTCTTTTCTTTACACAATATAAATTTCATAAACAAAAATTGATTCTCCATCGTGCGAGCATGAAAGCATACGAAGCAGTACTTTTGAATTTAGATTTTAAAGTAATATATATGGACTCTAAAGATCTAGAAAAGACTTCTGATATTATATTTAGTTTAAAAAAAAATAATATATCAAAAGTACGATTATATGACCCTGTTGATCAGTGGCTGGAAGAAAGGTTAACGAGGGCTTTAGAAAAAGCTAACATAAAATATGAGATCATTGACACCCCTTTATTTTTAACAAAAAAGGAATTTTTATTCGATTATTTTTCTAACCAGAATGGTAAACGAACATATTTGATGAAAAACTTCTATGAATGGCAGCGCAAAAGGTTAAATATTTTAATAGAAAAAGACGGTAAACCAACTGGCGGAAAGTGGAGCTTTGATACTGAAAATAGAAAAAAACTACCGAAAGATCTAGAACTTCCAGAAATGCCTTTACCATCTAAAAATGAGTACGTTTTAGAGGCTAAAAAATATATAGAAAAGTATTTTAAAGAAAATTATGGTAGTGATAATTATTTTTTCTATCCCGTCACAACAGCAGATTCTAAAATTTGGCTAAAAAAGTTTTTAAAAGAAAAGTTAGAATTATTTGGGCCATACGAAGACGCAATAACAACCGAAAATAATCTACTTTTTCATAGCGTTCTCTCTCCTATTTTAAATATTGGGTTATTGACTCCTAAATACATTGTGGAAAAAACACTTGAGTATGTAAAAGAAAATCCTCATACATCACTCGCTTCTGTTGAAGGGTTTATTAGACAAATAATTGGTTGGCGTGAATACATGAGGGCTATATACGTATTAGATGGTACAAATATACGAAACAAAAATTATTTTAACGCAAATAGAATTATTCCAGAAATTTTTTGGACAGGAGAAACAAAAATTGAACCCATAGATCATACTGTAAAAGAAGTTCTAAAAAGTGCATATTCCCATCATATTGAAAGACTCATGGTAATGGGAAACTTTATGAATTTATGCGGTTTCAAGCCTAATCAAGTACACAGATGGTTTATGGAACTTTATATTGATGCGTACGATTGGGTAATGGTGCCAAATGTGTATAGTATGGCCCTGTACGCTGATGGTGGAATTGTCACCACAAAGCCATATATATCTGGATCAAATTATATTTTAAAAATGAGTAATTATAAAAAAGGGGAATGGTCAGATATCTGGGACGCTCTTTTTTGGAATTTTGTTGGTACTCACTACGATAAATTGAAAGTGGAAGGAAGACTTGGTTTTATTGGGATCACTTATCAAAAGATGAGTGAGGACAAAAGGAAGAACTATGCTAAAAAAGCAAAAGAATACCTAGATACACTTTTTGTAGTGTAAGGTATGCTTTACATACAGTGCATTATAAATTATAATAACTGTTATGAAAAACCAAAACGAAACCATAATTCTCGCCGGAGGTTGCTTCTGGTGTACCGAAGCCTACTTCCAGGAACAGGCTGGTATAGTCGATGCTGTTGCTGGCTATATCGGTGGTACCGAGGATGATGCATCGTATCTAGATGTGTCCAAGGGTGCCACCAAGCACCGTGAAGCCGTATCCGTGACTTATGATCCCAACATAATATCTACAGACAAAGTCCTTGATATATATTGGTCACATATTGACCCAACCAATGCCCAAGGCCAGTTCGCTGATGTGGGTTCACAATATACCACTGCGATATTCTATATGGATGACGAACAGAAGAAAGCGGCCGAAGATTCCAAGGCTAGATTGGGACAGAGTGGTCTATTTGACAAGCCGATAACCACACAGATACTTCCCGCATCTACGTTCTACCGAGCCGAAGACTACCATCAGGACTATTACAAGAAAGCTTCAGATCACTATGAGAGCTACAAGAAAGGCTCTGGTAGGGCAGGATTTATAGAAGAAACTTGGGCCAAAGATGCCGCAATAAAGTTCCTAGAATCAGAAGAATCCAACAAAGAAGAGAAAGAAAAATCAGTTACGAATACAACGACGAAGAAATAGCATAGAAGCTCAAGAACCTCGACCCTCTCGCATACACGTAATCGACGAGAATGGAACCGAGTCACCGTTCAACAACGCGTATCGGAACAACAAATAGGTTCGGCACCAACTCAGTGGCCATGGAGATTATTTGCATTTGTTCGACCAGTCTCTATAATAGCTACATGTATCTGTTTGCTATTGCTATAGGGTTATGCTGCGTCTATATCGGGTTGCTTTTCTTCTTCCCATATTTCTTTGGGCAGAAAAATGGGGGGATCACTAGAGGCTCGATAATTTCATTTGGGCTACTGTTTTTACTTAGTATCACGGCATACTGGATCGCGTATAGCATACCGGATCCGGTGTTGGGAAACAGGGTACTGCATAGTCTAGGTGGTGGGTTTTCGGCATTTATCGCATGCTGGTTGGCGATCCGCGACTCCGAGATCAGGATAGACAGAGTCAGGTTCGTGATACTGTCGATACTCATCGTTAGCTGTCTAGGTATCGCAAACGAGATAATGGAGTTTATGTTGCAGAGTATCACGGGTGTTGTGTATGCAGATTCTATAAATGACACTTGGCTAGACCTGATCAGCAACACTGTTGGGATTGTGGTAGCCGCAGTGATATTTGTTCCTTTTATCAAATCGGATCCAGTAACAGTACCTAGATGAGAGATGTTTTGAAAAGGGTATAATGTTACAATCCAAGTATGGAATCTAAAACTATTGTGTGGATATTTATGTTTATCGGTTCGACTATTGGCGGACTAATTCCTAACCTGTGGGGAGCTGGGCTAATCTCTTTTTCTGGCATAATTCTATCCGGCGTAGGAGCGATAGCTGGGATTTATGTTGGGTTCAAGATAAGTCGGTACTAGTTTTAGCTACCGTAGCTGTGGGGTTGTATATGACACTATTCGAATGAGCGAAGTTTTTTCTTTATCAGACGCAGGTTATGGTTTGTCGTTTGCAGAGATTGGCAAGTTTCTGAAGTAAGGTGGTATAATTAAGATATGCAAAAAATCATAACCATTTTAGTCATTATTATCATTATTATTACCGGTTTGTTTTATATTAATAAAAGAGAACCCGTAGCTGTTGTACCTACTAACAACGTTGATATCACTACAGCAACTAGTGGTGCAATGATGGAGGATGGCACAGAGCCAGGTGTAATGGAAGACAAGACCCAGACCGTAATCGGCAAGTCAGTCGAAGGGCGCGACATCGTGGCTTATCACTTCGGATCGGGGGAGAACGAAGTTCTATTTGTCGGAGGTATCCACGGAGGGTATTCGGCCAACACTACAGATGTTGCAGAGGAGCTCATGACATATCTACGATCCAACCCGAGTGCAGTACCTGTAGGAGCTAGTGTAACTGTGATCCCATTACTTAACCCGGATGGATTGGCTAAGGTGGAAGGCAAGACTGACACAGTACCGGGCAGGTTCAATGCAAACAATGTGGACCTCAACCGCAACTTCGATTGTGATTGGAAGACCGAGGGGGTGTGGCAGAGCAAGAAAGTAAGCGGAGGTGTATCTACATTTTCAGAGCCAGAGAGTCAAGCTATAAAGGCTTATGTAGAAAACAGTGACCCATCTGCAGTAGTCGTATGGTATAGCGCAGCTGGCGGTGTGTACTCATCTAGCTGTGGTGGTACAGTGAGCGCAGAGACCAAATCTCTCACTGATACATTTGCCAAAGCTTCTGGATACAAGGCATATGCAGAGTTCTCATCATACGAAGTGAACGGTGATATGGTTAACTGGCTTGCCAGAAATGGTATCCCTGGGATAAGCGTGCTACTTACCAACCACACTGACACAGAATGGACCAAGAACAAAGCTGGTATCGATGCTGTACTCAAGCAATATGCACAATAAGCGGATTATTTTATCTGCAATAGTTTTTATCATTATCGGTATAGCGGTGTATTTCGTAATGTCACGGGAAAATACACTAGTTAACCCAGATGTACCGACGCCGGTGGCAGAGGCTCCGTGGGAAGTTCGAACTATCATCGGACAGTCTGTCGAAGGTCGAGATATAGAGACCTATACTTATGGCAATGGTCCGACCAAACTACTTTTCGTAGGGGGAGTGCATGGAGGTTATGAATGGAATAGTGTGTTGCTCGCTTACAGATTTATCGACTATATGCAGGCGAGCAAATCCTTAATATCTGACAGATTTACTATATCTATAATACCTTCGCTCAACCCTGACGGTGTGTACAAAGTGACCGAGAAACCGGGAAGATTTTCTATTGTTGATGTAGTGCGTGACAGTGCTGTCGAAGTATCAGGCAGGTTCAATGCCAACAAGGTAGATCTCAACCGCAACTTCGACTGCAAATGGCAGCCCAAAGCAACCTGGAGATCATCCCCGGTAAGTGCAGGTACTAGTGCATTCTCTGAGCCAGAATCTATCGCTCTGCGAGACTATGTTGCTCTGTATGATCCTTCAGCTGCTGTATTCTGGCATAGCCAAGCCAATGCAGTGTATGCATCTGAATGTAAATCCGGCATACTTCCTGTCACACTCGACATCATGAATGCTTATTCTACTGCTGCCAAATACAAACCCGTTTCCGTATTCGATGCATACCCAGTAACAGGTGATGCAGAGGGCTGGCTTGCGTCTATAGGTATTCCTGCGATCACAGTAGAGCTATCATCACATGACAGTGTCGAATGGGAGAAGAACCTGGCAGGATTCAAGGCAACACTTCAATATTTCACTGATCTGTAGTATATTAGAATCTGAACCCGTTCTTTAATAAAGAACACAACCGAAAGGAAGCAAATAATGAAAAGTAAATTCATGCGAACGTTCCTCGCATTGCTAGCTTTGGTAAGTATCGTCCGCGCAGAAACATACGAACTCCATAATCTGGGGCTAGGGGAAATCTATGGATTAAATAGCAGTGGTCAGGCAACAGGGGTATCCAATGATCAGGCGTTTCGATGGTCAGGTAACGTTATGACAGACCTGTCTGTGGTGCTCGGATCACAATCCAGCAAAGGCTTCGGCATCAATGACTCCGGCTTCGTGGTCGGGATTATGAACGATGGACTAGGTCTCCGAAGCGGATTCGTAACCGACGGAACTACATTTGTGCCAAGCGCTGGGTTTATGGGCGAATTCCAATTCCATGATATCAACAACGGAGGACTAATCCTCGGGCGCTATAACTTGGACCTGCCTACTCAGAGGGACTTTCTTCTGCAGGGAAGTATGGTGACTGATTTGCCAGAAGGCGGTGTGTTTACGTCGATCGATGCATCTGGCAGAGTTGCCGGAGTGCTGAACGGAAATCCTGTTATTTATGACAATGGCACAATCACACAACTGTTTGCAAGTAACAACGCCTACCTGGCTGACATCCAGGGTGACAAGGTGGTTGGTTCTGACGGTGGTATGATCGTGCTCGGGTCCGGTGGTACATCAAACCCGATCAACATTGATCCTATGGCAATTATAAATTTGCCGGACAATACGTTCATGACATTGGGACCTGGTGTAGCCAATGCTATCGATGGATCACTTATCGTTGGCCAGTCAAACGGGTTGGGGGTGATATTTGGTAACGGTACCGTTACCGATCTCAACCTTATCACGTCTGGTCTGGGAGACATGGTTATAGTTTCCGCCAATGTGACCAGCGTCGGATCTATAGGAGCGACGGCTATCGATTCTCTGACCGGTGACAAGCACGCAGTTTTGCTTACACCAGTTACTGTACAGCCACCGGCGGTACCAGAACCGAGTACTGCACTGTTCGGACTCGCTGTGTGTTCTATTATACTCCGCCGGCCTACTAGGTAGTTGGGCTATGGCGGAATTTTTATTTGTGATATAATAGATGGGTAATTATTTAAATAATAAAAATATGAAAAAAGTAAACTCAGCATTTATGAAGCCGATGAAAATTAGCGACGACTTGGCCCCAGTAGTAGGCAAAGGCCCAATGCCTCGATCAGAAGTTGTAAAGAAGCTTTGGGTGTATATCAAGAAAGCAGACCTACAAGATCCCAAGAACAAGAGAAACATCGTAGCCGATGCTAATCTAAAGAAGGTCTTTGGTGGGAAGTCGGTGGTATCAATGTTCGAAATGACCAAGCTGGTTTCCAAACATTTGTCCTAATAATCAATGATGAACTATGATGGATAAAGGATTCATCGCACCGATCATCATTATAGTGCTAATTGTGGTATCTCTCGGAGCGGGAGCATACTACTTTTTTCGTGTGCACTTTACAAACGAATTTGCATTGCCCCAGGGGCCTGCCTCAGTAGACACTACTGAGGCAGATGCCGCTCGCGAAGCAGCCATAAGGCAGAACCTCAAAGACCAATACAAGAAAATGAAAGATGCTTTCGGGAGCCTGTCTACGATTGCAGACTGGGGTGATGATCGAATGAAAGAAGATTACGATAGGATAAACGAAGCGCTTTTCAACTGGGCGGATGCTTCGGGGGCGTTTTCTCTAGGAGAGCTCATCGCTCAGGCACAGGCAGATGCAGAGTCGGTCAAGGATTATATCGAAAGGCTAAAGAAGCTTGTAGACGATCTCTCCAAGAACAAGAGGTTGAGCCAGGCAGATATCGACAGATATCGCCAGATTATCGCTGACGCAGAAGAAGAAGTAGACGAGGCCTCTGACGAGATAGACGATATCGCAGATGATTACGGAGGTGGTGGAGGCGATTCCGTAACAGGTGGTGGATCAACTGGTGGAGGTAGCACTGGTGGGACAGGTGGAAATACTGGCGGCGGCAGTACTGGCGGAACAGGCGACGGATCAACCGGCGGAGATGACGATGATGACGGGGGTGATGATGATTCTGCAACTTCCACCGATGAACTACCGATCGATGAGGAAGATAGTGGTGGTGGGGGGGGTTCTGGCTCACCTGGCTGGCAGTACCCAGACAGACATCGCACATTAACTCCTGGTGAGCCAGATCTCATAGAAGGAGACAATCCGAACTAATTTGAATTACAACATTTTATTATTCTATAAATACGTAAAGCTCGAGAAGCCTCATGAAGTGGCGGCTTTTGTACGTGGAATATGCATAGGGCTTGGGCTTACGGGGAGGGTAATTATTGCAAACGAAGGAGTGAATGCAACGCTCGAGGGTACAACAGAATCAATAAACAAATTTATAGAAATATTTAAAGACAGCATACAGTTCCGCAAGATATTCAAGAAGATCGACTGGAAGACTAGTATAGGCAACGGCAAGGCATTCCCTAGATTGTCAGTAAAAGTCAGACCAGAGATCGTAGCTCTAAACCTAGGCACGGATGACTTCGATCCCACTGTTATTACCGGCAAGCATATCAAGCCGAGTGAGCTGAACCAAATGTACGAGAAGGGGGAAGATTTCGTGGTAGTCGATATGCGCAATGACTATGAATACAAAGTAGGCCATTTCAGGAATTCTATTAACCCAGAGATGGATAATTTCCGCGATCTGCCCAAAGTCCTACCCAAGCTCGCTGCACTCAAAGATAAGAAAGTTGTAACGGTATGTACTGGTGGAGTACGTTGTGAGAAGGCGTCAGGCTACCTGGTCAAGAATGGTTTCAAAGAAGTGTATCAGTTACAGGGTGGTATGCATCGGTACATGGAGAAATATGGCAACAAGGATTTCCTCGGCAAGCTATATGTATTTGATGGTAGGATAATCTCTAGTGCAGACGGTGAGCATCAAGTAGTCGGTAAATGCGAAGTATGTAGAGTCTTGTCGGAGAGATATATCAATTGTGTCAAACTGGGGTGTCATAAGCATGTGATACTCTGCGATAGCTGTGAAGAAGAAAACGGTGGTTTATATTGCTCTAAACCTTGTGCAGAGTATAATAAAGCTATTAGTAAATAATTATATAAATATGAAATCAAGTATTCACACACATGACGTGCCCATGCTCGTACTCAGGATTGCTGTGGGTATTATCTTTATCGTACATGGTTGGCAGAAGGTGTCTGAACCAGCCAAATTTTCAGGATTCTTTATGATGCAGCATTTCCCTGCGTTTATGGTAAATGTGGTTGGGTATGTAGAGCTCGTTGCCGGAGTGCTAGTACTCCTGGGACTGTGGACATCTATCGCTGCTGTACCGCTCGCTATTATCATCGCAACAGCATTGTTCTATGTCAAAGGTGGTGCGGTATTCAGAGCGTTCAATGTACCAGTTTTCGAGCTTGATCTACTACTCCTCGCTTCACTCGTAGTTATATTCTGCAAAGGTAGTGGCAAGTACGCTATCAAACCATCTGGTTGTCTATGCTGCAAAGGAGGAAACTGTAACGTATAAGTGAGAGAAATTATTTTCTTAGCAAAGAAATTCCGGTCATCGAGACCGGTTTTTCTATTGCAAATAGCTCTAGGATGGTTGGTGCGATGTCGGCAAGGCTTCCAGTTGTAAGTTGGTAGTGAGTAGTGGTTAGAATAGCAGGAACGGGATTGATAGTGTGTGCAGTATGTCTGTCACCTGTATCTGGATCAATATTAACTTCTGCATTTCCGTGATCAGCGGTAACAAATAGTATCCCAGATGCATCATGCATCGCTTCCACAACTCTGCCGAGCTGATGATCTACTTCCTCGAGCGCTTCTATGATCGCAGGAACGTTGGCTGTATGTCCAACCATGTCAGGGTTAGCGAAATTTATAAATATGAAATTTGTCCCAGCATGTATCTCTTCGATAGCCTTGTCTGCGATAGATTCGGCTCGCATCTGTAGGGCTAGGTCATGTGTTGGGACGTCCTTGCGGCTGTCGAGCATTATATGTCGCTCATTAGTATGGGGCGTTTCTACACCGCCGTTTAGAAAGTATGTAGCATGAGGGAATTTCTCTGTCTCGGCTATATGCGCCTGCGATAGGCCAGCTACCGAAACTTCTTTGGCCAATGTTGTTTCTATCTCTAGCTTGGGGAAAGCGATATACGCATCGATAGTTTTATCATATTCGGTCAGAGTCGCATAACAGATATTTCTATTTACTTTTAATTCCTGAATGCGTTTCGATAGCATCCTCGCGCGGTCAGATCGGAAGTTAAAAAAGAGTATTGCATCATTATCAGTTACTTTGTAAATTTGCCCATCAGAATCTAGAAATACTATCGGTTCGATATGCTCATCGAGTATGCCTTGTTTGTGCAGCTCTCCGATAAATTCCGAAGGCTTCAAATTTGATTTCATTTTTGAATCACTTTGGAACATCGCGGCTTCGGCCCGCGCCAATCTATCCCAATTGTTGTCGCGGTCCATAGCGTAGAATCGGCCAGAGACTGTCGCAATAAATCCAATACCAATTTCTGCAAGCACGTTTTCTATTTCCTTTAAATATTCTACCGAGCTTTGCGGAGCGGTGTCGCGGCCATCAGTAAATGCATGAATGGCGATTTTCTCTACACCTGCCTGCTTTGCTGCACGGAGGAAGGCGATCAGGTGATCCTGATGGCTGTGCACGCCACCGTATCCTATGAGGCCTTTCACGTGTAGTACAGAATCATGCTTTTTAACATGCTCAAATAATTTAACAAAAGCGTGATTAGTGATGAACTCGTTCTGATCGATCGATTTGCGGATGCGGACTAGATCGGTATCGAGCGCCCGACCAGCGCCTATCGTAGTGTGACCTATCTCTGAGTTGCCCATCTGGCCTTCCGGGAGGCCCACAGCGAGCCCGGAAGCCTCGAGGAGGGTATGCGGGAATGTACTCCACAATCTGTCGAAATTGGGCGTTCTGGCAGTATGGATAGCATTGTCCCTAGCTTCCTCTCTGTACCCCCAGCCGTCGAGGATAATTAATGCAATTTGTTTTTTCATAGATTCAACATTATAATATATTTCCATGAAATTAGCTTTCGTGGGAAATGCAGCAGTGGGCAAAGACACCCTGGCTGAATACGCCTCTAGAAAGCTAAATTTGACCAATGTTTCTTCGGGGGATTTGGTCCGAGAATATATAAAGGAGAATGAACTGGGCACAATAGAGCGGGAGAATGTTCGCAAAGTCGCCAACCAGCTCCGAACAGCACATGGGTCAGACTATCTAGTCAGGCTTGCTTGCGAGAAGTATCTAGACAACCTGATAATCAGCGGTCTGCGAGCGATGGGAGAGGTGGAGACATTTAAGTCCCTCGGTGGTACTGTGATCGCTGTTACAGCACCTGCAGAGCGTAGGTTCGAGCTCGCAAAGAGTCGCAATAGAATAGATGATATGGTGACATTTGAAGAATGGAAACATGCCGAAGAAGGTGATGACAATAATACTGACAAAGGCAAAGGCAACATAACAGCCGTCATCGAACTAGCAGATCATGTGATCGAAAACCTCGGAAGCCTTGGTGAGCTATTTGACAAATTTGACGAAGTGATTTAGTGTTACGTTTTTTATATAAGGGCACCCACAACCCACCTTTTAATATTCTCAAAAACATATAGATTTACGAAAAAAGGAAGTTTTAGGACTTCCTTTTTTGTTTGCGATGCCTCTCAAGTATTTCTCCGGGTGTCCGATAGTTTAAACATTTCATGATCTGT
>JANNXY010000017.1:0-5061 GCA_031409775.1 bacterium
ATACCAAAAGACTTCATTCTTCCTTGGGCTATGTGAGTCCAGTGGAGTTTGAAGCAAATTATTATCAGTCGGAGAAATTATTGCTAACCGGTGTATCTGAAAATCAAGAATCGGGAGTCTCAAATTAGGGGGTAAGACCAAACACAAGATAAGTAAATATAAAAAAACAAATAATTCCTGATATAATACAATCATGAGAAACGTAATCATACTTTCTACATTTGTAGTATTCCTCACCATAGGGGCGGTTGTTTATGATCTACAGAATGACAAACCAGTGGTCCAGACGGATGTCATACCAAACATTGTCGCTTCTAGTACAGACTATGTTATGAAAGATGATGTTTTCGATTTGAAAATTAGAGAGAGTACTAGTTTTGGGAATGTGTCACTACGACTCGATAGAATAGTCGGGGATAGTAGATGCCCATCCAATGTAAATTGCATCCAGGCTGGATTTGTTACTACAGAGATTCTCGTTCAGATAGATTCAACAATATCTGCATCAACCATATCTTCTAACGAACCACCAAAGAGGTTTGGTAATTATCAGATAGAGATTACAGACGTTCTACCTAATAAAATTAGCACAGATGTATTGTCGGAATCGGATTATGTTGTGTCTTTTAGAATTAGAGAAGAGTTGTGATAGAATACTATACTATGTCAAAAACAATTCAATACATTATATTGGCTTTATTGGTTATCGGGGTTGCGGCGGTTGTGTTCGGCGGTAGGGATAGTCTAGCTCCTGTTACAGATGACGAACGGGTAGATATTTATTCTACTACTACAGAGACTACAACAGCCACTACTTCGGCGACTTCTGCGGCACCATCTTCGGTATCATTTAATTCCAAACCTAAACCACAAACCATGTTTACAGCCATCATGCACACCAACAAAGGCGATATTACGATAGAATTCCTGCCTAGCCAGGCACCAAACACCGTTACCAATTTCCTCAAACTTTCCAAAGAGGGTTTCTACGATGAGGTCAAATTCCACAGGGTTATCAAAGGCTTCATGATCCAAGGGGGTGATCCACTTAGCAAAGATGATACCATGATCGGTAGTTGGGGAACTGGAGGGCCTGGTTATAAATTCAATGACGAGATCACTCCAGACAACCACAACAACATAGGAACTTTATCTATGGCTAATGCTGGACCCAATACAAACGGTAGTCAATTCTTTATCAACACAGCCAACAACAATTTCCTCGATAGCAAACATACTGTATTTGCCAAGGTAACATCCGGAATGAGTATAGTTACAGCTATCGAGTCAACACAAACAGGTGTCAATGATCGCCCTGTCGATGCTGTAGTCATTACGAGTATCGAGGTCAAATAGCTACTCCTAGAAACGGTATACATAGTGGCTTGGGGGAGAATGACCCCGACCTAGTCTTGGAATTCATAGAGCTCGCTAGATGGATAGCGTTGTTACCAAACTTGTCTGAGATCTGATCTATCGTATCGAACAAGTGTTCGTGATCTGTAGTGTTGGTCATCTGCCCAAACAGATCCTGTAGCCCGATATGATCAGGCACGAAAGACGCTAGAGTTACCCCGGTGGATTTGTATGACAGCTCAGGTTCGAATATATCTATAAAATACTTTCTCAAATGAGGAATGATTAGGCTGGGTGCATAGGTAGGATCTATGAGCGATATCTCGGCGCGGATGTACCTGTAGTCGGTGCTCTTTAGGAATAGATATACTGACCTCGGCTTCAGACCTACCGATCTGGCCCGCTTGCAGGCTATCTCTAGGTTGTTAGACAATTCTGCGAAAACTATCTCTTTGTTATTTGTCTGGGGGAATGATCTAGATCTAATGATTGATTTGGAGTGAGTGTGATCAGTATCCCGTTCCACCTTCTGGCCGTTTAGTTCGTGCCAGATCTCGCGGACCCTTTTGTGATAGTTGGTATAGATCAATTCTCTGGGAAGAGACTTGAGGTCGTACGCGGTCTGTATATCATCGTCTCGTAGAGCGATCGTGCCCTGACGGCCGATGCCCCAGATCGCACCTATCTGTGTTCTCATTAGAAATTCGTCTGCAGTCTCTGTGGTGATGATAGTGAGTCCGTCGGGCTTATGCCATTTGGAAGCGACTTTGGCCAGCACTCTGGTCAAAGCGATGCCTATAGTTACTGTTATATATAACTCAGATCTGATTTCTTTTTTGATAATCTTGCCGATTTCTTGGAGCTTTTCTAATTTATCCGTGAGTACAATCCCGAAACATTCATCGATAGAATATTCGTGTACCTCTGATACATGCCTCCTGACTATGTTTATCATACGCTTAGAATACAATTCGTATGAATCATAGTCAGATTTGGCGATTATGACTTGGGGGAACAATTTACGAATCTGGAACATGGGCATGCCTCGTGTTACTCCCAATGCCTTGGCTTGGTATGACATAGCAGTCGCTATACCTCGCTCATGCCCCGTGACTATAGGTTTGCCCCGGAGTCTGGGGTTGTTGGCTGCCTCTACCGAGGCAAAGAACGCATCACCGTCTATGTGGATCACCCATGTGTGGTTCATGGGAATTTACGTATTAGGGACTTGACCACAGCTTCGACGTTTGGGATGCCTTCAGAGAACTCCTGGATACTGAATCCTTCTTCATCTGCCGTGACCACCAGGTCACTTGGTCGGGGTAGGGCACCCCTCTCTACCACGAGGTAATCGCCATCATATATACCTATGTGTTCTAGCCTGCTACCACGCATCTGTAGGAGATAAGCCGCCCGCAGGTCTGCGAGTAGGTATTGGTCGAGTGTCATTAGATCGGGGTTATCAGATACATAGAATGCCATGTATCTAGTATACGAACGTATACCGGATAAGTAAAGGGTTATTTGTACATGTTTTTACTGTAGTTCTGCATAGAAGTATGATGCTAGGATCTTTTCTGGACGAGCTTCACCACCGTGCTGGCGTTCGAATTCCTTGGTGCTGTCGACTCCACACATGCCTTTGATTGCACTCTTGCCCCCAGGGTGTTTGGAAATCCAATTAGTTAGATCGTATACCTTGCCATCAACTATGCTCCAGCAACTCACATCGGAGTTGTGGGTAGATACTTCTGCTGATGTAACTGTACTCGAAGCCGTCTCGTCTCTGATAATATCTGAAATATCATCCTCGGGAGTTACAATTGCTTGCATATCTTCTCTGGGTGCTGTAGCTACTACATAAATTCCGCTACCGACTGCTAATAAAACTAAAATTGTTATAAATATTTTCATAAAATGGATTATAACATGCGATTGTGAACTATTCATAAATATTTGACACCAATCACTATATGGGCTATGATAGTGGGGTAAGTTAATCTCTCCTTGGTTTACAACCGTATAGGCGAGACCCTAATCGCCTTACGAGCCTATATTCATTTAGTAATTCAGGTTTTACCTAACAGATTAGAAACAAAAAATATGTATAATCAATCACCTCGAAGCCCGAGATCTTTTTCTGGCTCACGACCTTCTTATGGAAACAGCCGCCCTAGCTATGGAGGCAGTAGATCTGGCGGTAGCCGCTTCGGCGGAGGACGTCCTAGATCAGGCGGTTTCAAACAAAAGAGCTTTGGAGATGTTTCCAAATTTATAAACAAAGTTACTGTAACCGAAGAAGCAGAGGTATTTGTCCCTGACCATGCTTCATTTGCAGACTTTGCTATATCTGACGCACTCAAGCGCAATATAATAGTCAAAGGTTACAAGGCTCCGACACCTATTCAGGACAAATCTATCCCGCACATACTGAAAGGTGAGGACGTTTTCGGTATAGCGAACACCGGTACAGGAAAGACCGCTGCATTCCTCATCCCGCTTATCAATAAAGTCTGGCACAACAAGCACGAGAATGTGCTCATCGTAGTACCTACTCGCGAGCTAGCGATACAGATCCAGGACGAGTTCAAAGGATTTACCCCAGGACTCGGTATGTACTCTGTCTGCTGTGTAGGAGGAACACCTATATACCCACAGATCACAGCACTTCGCAGACACAACAATTTCATCATTGGTACACCAGGACGTCTAAAAGACCTCATAGATCGCAAATGCATTGACCTAAAGAAATTTGGCACAGTAGTGCTCGACGAAGCAGACCGAATGCTCGATATGGGATTTATAAGTGATATCAAATACATGCTCGAGATGATGCCCAAGCCCCGACATACGTTGTTCTTCTCTGCAACTATTACGCCAGAGATTTCCAAGCTCACTGCACAGTTCCTAAATAACCCTGTTTCGATCTCTGTAAAGACTCGTGATACTTCGAAGAACATCGACCAGGATGTCGTAAGGATGAAGCCAGGCGAGAACAAGTTCGATGTGTTAAAGGCTCTGCTCGAAGCTCCAGGCTTCCACAAGGTTCTAATATTCGGCAAGACCAAGCATGGTGTAGAGAAACTCTCTGACGATCTAGCTCGCAAGGGATTCAAGGCTGAGTCTATCCATGGTAACAAGAATCATAGCAAGCGTCAGAAGGCGCTAGGTCAATTCAAAAATAGTGAGATTCAGATCCTCGTAGCCACCGACGTGGCTGCTCGTGGGCTCGACATCGCAGATGTAAGTCACGTGATCAACTTCGACCTACCATCGACCTACGAAGACTATATCCACCGCATCGGTAGGACGGGAAGGGGCGGCAAGAAGGGGAATGCGCTTACTTTCGTTTAAACCTCACCCTCACCCCTCTTCAATTACCACCTCGTCTCGAAGACTCGCCACTCCTCCTAGGATAAGGAGGAGATCAGGATTCGAATGCATGAACTTCCCCACCTTATCCTAGGAGGGGATGTTTGGCTTTGCAAACAGGCGTGGTGGTTGAATTAGTGGAGGGGTTGATTGATTTTGTAGATTGTATTATTGTTAGCCCTATGAATTTATGGCACCCACAACCCACCTTTTAATATTCTCAAAAACATATAGATTTACGAAAAAAGGAAGTTTTAGGACTTCCTTTTTTGTTTGCGATGCCTCTCAAGTATTTCTCCGGGTGTCCGATAGTTTAAACATTTCATGATCTGT
>JANNXY010000018.1:0-6170 GCA_031409775.1 bacterium
GAAAAATGTCCAAAAGGTGTACAGCCCCTGTAAGGGGAGAGATTCCTACCCACGGAGCCCATAAAGTCTAAACCGTCCACCCGGACGGTTTTTACTTTGCGAGAAAACTTTTACAAATCTTGTATTTTGTAGTAATGCGTCTTCGGACCGGAAGTATTTCCGAACACTGTCCTTCACACTCAAATAATCGAAAATGTTCAAATCTATTAAATGGCTAGTTATTGCAATCTTCATGCTCGCTGAGCCTGTTGTTGCCGCAACCACCGAGCTTTGGTATCAAAGCTCATCCTCAAGTGAAGTCACGAGAGGTCGGGTTGTTAATATCCAAGAAGGAGACCTATTTTTCTTTGAAGCCCAAGGTGGGCCGGACTACATTAGCTTTCTGGTCCACAACTTCTTTGAGCCTATCGAAACCCGGGGGAAGTTGATGTCACATTCGTTAATGTTCACACCAAAATGGAACGATAATGTTCCTGGGCCCTTTGCCGTAGGAACGGAGTATGCAAATACTTCTGACCTCGCAGGTCCGAGTGTGAGCGTTCGGAACAGTTTGTTCGCTAGCTACAATGCGGAGCAGACGTTTGGAGAATTCTCACTATTCGAATACGAATATACTGTTTCGGGGGTTACGGCCTTGTCTATTGATTTCACACAGTATGAGCTCGGCGATCCAGATAAGTGGGCTATAGGTTCCATTCGCTATAACTCGGATCTACCAATCAACATCCCCGAGCCTACGGTAGCCATCATGGTTATGTGTGGGGTAGTGGGCGTGATCTGTAGGCGTTCTAGAAGTCACAGCTGACTGTAAGGGGTGTATGCCCCATACAGTTTTTTTATTTTCTTTATCTTTGAAATTAGATATAATTAATAGACTAACCATTTCAATTAATTTATATGAAAGTTCTAAATATCATCTTGCGTGTCCTACTAGCACTATTTATCGTGAGTCCGATTCTCGGGGTGCTCGGAGTATTTCCGCCGCCAACTAGAGATCTGTATACCAACGACCTTGCATTTAGCTTTATCAATGTGCTTATGCAGACTGGTTATGTGATGTATATTATGGCGGCTGTGTTTGCTGTAAGTATCGTACTAATCATTATGAACAGAATGGCACTTGTAGCACTTCTAATACTTCCGATCACTGTAAACATCGTGGCATTTCATTGGTTCCTCGACGGGGGGCCATTTACTGCTGGAGCTATCATGGGAAATGTTTTAATACTTATCAATGCGTATTTCTTGTGGCAGAATCGTTTGCGTTACAAATCTCTGTTTAATAAATAATTCTAAATAAAAAGCTCTCTGCGTCAGTCAAGCTTGACCGAAGAGCATAGAGCGAGGACGTGGTTGTCCTTACTTAGCCCAAATGCATTCCTTAATTCATCATTCAACTCATTTCCAGAGCTAATGATGAACAACGTATTGTCACTTCCTTTGAACACCATACCACTGTTACCTTTGACACAATTGAATGCGAGCAACGAATAGACAATCCCACCGTTAGTTGCTGAGGTCGCCCCAACAATCTGTGCCCATTCTCCAGTGACGGTAGACTGGACAAGTATGGAGTTTCTCGTATGCCAGTTTTCGACTCTCAGCATCGGACTCAGCACTTACGATAAGTGTAATTACCCTACTTGGCCCAAGGTATAGAAATAGCACATCTCTAGATAGTCCAAGATTCGAACCGTTGTGGCTGATCTCCTCTAGCCGGTTTATGGGCTGGAAGATGTTGTCGCCGATTTTGTTATACCAGTATCTAGTGGGTTGGCGATCCTTGCCTGCCACATACCAGAACGCATGTGCGCAGGTGATGATGCGCATACGACCTGGCTCGTAGGCTCCGGTGCAATGCATTATTCTATTACCATTTTCTTCGCGCCAGATATGGACGGGGATTAGGTTGGTAGGATAGGTGACTATTTGAGGCTTGGAGGTAAATGAATTTGCACTAAATTTAACAGAATTTAGTGTAATTGGGATAGCAAATGCTATAAGGATCAATAATGCCAACTTGACAAGCAAAGATGGTGGTATCGAATGTGGGTGGTGAACAATATGTTTTTTCAATGAAGTGTCCTTTCTTTTTTCTATATATACTGTAGAGTAATATGACAACTATGTCAAACTACAAATTCTGTACCTATATTCTCCAGTGCGCTGACACAACATTATATGTGGGTTCCACAAATGATATAGAAAAGAGGCTCCATGAACATAACAGCCTCAAATCCGGTGCGCACTATACCAAGATCCGTCGCCCAGTGAGGCTGGTTTATACAGAAGTATTCGAAACTCTCCCCGCTGCCAGGAAAAGGGAAGTAGAAATAAAGAAGCTAACCAGGAAAAGTAAATTGTCACTCATCCAATAAAGTTCTATAATGTATGGATGATAAAAATATTTAAATCTTCACTCATAACATCTGGTTTATTATTAGCTTTGTTGGTGATTTATCCGACCAATTCTTTTGCTGCGGTCAATTGTAATTTCACAACTGATCTAGGTATTACGAACGAAGGTGATGATGTCAAATGTCTCCAGCAATTCCTGAACTCTATCGGATTTAGGATTGCTGATACTGGTGTTGGTTCTCCTGGGCGCGAGAATAGTGTATTTGGCGACAAGACTCAGGCAGCTTTGATCAAATGGCAGAAGGCATCCATGATATCGCCAGCTACAGGGAACTTCGGCCCTGCTTCACGCAAGAAATACTCAGAATTCGTAACCGCATCTACACCACCTGTTGTTCCTGTAACTCCGACCCCTACTCCCACACCAACTCCTAGACCTCCTGTAACCACACCGACACCGGCACCTATTGTTGTTAAATTTACCGAGAAGCAAGCACAGAGTATGATACTCGATGCGATAGATATGATAAGCGATGCCGCTGACGAGATCAAAGACGCCAAAAGGGCCGCCAAAGACGTAAAGGTAGCCGAGGAGGAGCTCAGTGATGCAAGGGATGATTTATTTGATGCGATCGAATCCTACTTTGACTCAGATTGGGAGCAGGCGACTAGTGATGCCGAGAATGCACTAGACAATGCCAAAGACGCATTCGAAGACGCAGGTGGTGAGTCAGACGAGGATGAGCTGGAGGATGACATAGACAAAGTAGAAGACAAATTCGACGCTGCAGAAGCCAAGATCGAGCAGGCAGACAAAGGTGGTGAGGAGGTCAGCGACTCCGAAGACCTCCTCGACGAAGCTGAAGAAGTGATAGATCTAGCCAAAGATAAATTCGATGAGGAGGAGTACGATGAAGTAGAAGATCTCGTAGACGAAGCAGAAGACCTCATAGATGATGCTATCGATGCGATAGGTGATGATTCAGAGGACGATGCCAAAAGTGATGCCAAAGACGCCTTAGACGACGCCAGAGATGCGATAGATGATGCAGAAAATGAGATAGAAGATGCTGATGACGATGGTAAAAATACCGATGATGCAGAGGAACTGCTCGATGAAGCGAAGGATCTACTCGACGAAGCCGAGGATGAGTTCGATGACGATAACTATGACGATGCAGAGGATCTGGCAGGAGAGGCAGAAGACAAGGCTGATGAGGCTATAGACGAGCTGTAGAATTCATCGGATCTTCATGATTCTCTGATACAATTAATATATGAAAATATTAATTGTAGAGGACAATAAAAAATTGCTAGAAAACATAAAAGAAGGATTGATCCAAGAAGGTTATGCCGTGGATGCGATCGAGGATGGGATTCTCGCAGAAAGAAGGATACTCGTAAACAGAGATGAATACGATGTAGTCATACTAGATAGAATGCTTCCAAGCAAAGACGGTGTATCCATATGTAAGTCATGGAGAACTGCTGGTGTAGAAGTACCGGTGCTCATGCTCACTGCGCTGGGGCAGACCGATGACAAAGTCCTAGGACTGGGGTCAGGTGCAGATGACTATCTGGCCAAGCCGTTTGCATTCGAAGAACTTGTAGCCAGAGTCCAAGCACTCTTGCGACGACCCAAAGCTATCATGCCAAGCAAGATTGATTTCAAAGAAGTAGAGATAGATACTTCTTCTAGAACAGTTACCCACAAAGGTAAACCGATCACTCTAACGCTCAAGGAATTCATGGTACTAGAATACCTAATGCGGAATAGGAATAAAGCTGTTTCCAGGGACACTTTATATGCGCATGCGTGGGACTTTGCTGATTCATCATTTAGCAATACTGTAGATGTCCATATTAAAAACTTGCGCAAGAAGCTCCGAGACGATGGTAGCATCATAGAGACAATCAGAGGTGTGGGGTATAAAATGTAATCATGTTTAAAATAGATGAATTCTTCCGAGCAAGGCTCAAACTTACATTTATATATACAGGTACCATAGCCATAATAATCGCTGGGTTCAGTTTGGCTTTGTATTATTTTATAATCAGTAATCTAAAGGAGACTATCGAAGATACCTTCCTTGGACTCAATCCTAACGTAGCACACACTATATTAGAGAGATCAGAGCTCATACTCCAGAGCAAGATTTTCTTTATGGACGCTGTGATATTGATAATGGTGGTAGTTGGCGCATTTTTATTTACAGACAAGACACTTCGTCCAATCCGAGAAAGTATGAATAAACAGAAGAGGTTTATCGCCGATGCATCTCATGAACTCCGCACTCCTATAGCAGTGGTCATCTCCGGCCTCGAAGTGTCTCTACGTAACAAGAATCCCACATTAGAATCATTTAGAAAAACTATCGACAAATCTCTAGATGAAATGAGGAATTTTGCTGTACTTACGAATCAACTTCTCGATATTTCCAAGTACGAAAACACAAACCATACAAATCAAAAGTATATATCTATGAACGACCTCATCCAGTCAACAGCAAACAAGATTGAAACAATAGCAAAGCAGAAAGTGATTTCTATATCAACTAACCTGAAACATCATGTGAGGTTGAAGGGTAGTTCTATAGACCTCGCCAGAGTCCTAAGCAACACATTGACCAATGCTATAACTCATACCGAGCCACACGGCCAGATCACAATAACAGATAATCTAGAGTGCCAGCTTTATACTATCGCTATAACTGACAACGGATGCGGAATCAAGCAGGAGGTGCTCGGTAGGATATTCGAGCCATTTTTCCAAGCTGAAACATCTCATTCTGGATCTGGTGCTGGGCTCGGGCTTACAATGGCCAAGAAGATAATAGAGAATCATGATGGCTCGATCGACATCACGAGCGTCGAAGGCCACGGAACAACAGTTAAAATAACTCTCCCAATAACTCTATAGCAAATTTGTCCAAATATTATATAATTGTATTGTTATTAGTAATTTAAAGTACATGATAAACAAAAAAGTTTTATATATGAGTTTTGGAACAATGATGTTTGTAGCTCTCGTAGTAGCTACATCCACAACAAATGCGGCAACTGATACGATGAGGCGTGGCATACATGCTACGGGCACTCACGCGACAAGTACGAGACCGATGAAAGATATGGTAGTCAAAGACGAAACCATCCGTGCGGCACGCAAGGCAATCGAGAACAATGATTATGAAGCATTCCACAAAGCAGTGGCAAAGAATGAAAAAGCTTATGCTATTACCCAATCTCAGTTCGATACACTGGTCGCAGCAGAGAAAATATTGGTTGATGCAGGACTAGCTCCGAGAGTTATAAAGCCGATTATAAAACCCATGAAGCCTAGAGATGGCAAGGGCCCAAAGCATGCGACATCGACAGCAACTAGCACAAGAAATAGATAGTAAAAGCCCTCAGCCACAAGCTGAGGGCTTTTACTTCATGATGATTTCATATCAAAGCTGTAAGATAACAAGGTAATCGAAAGTAAAGTAATCATTATAATTAATTTGATAATATGAAATACAAAAGAAAACTTATGTCTGGTATGGTTGGGCTAGCCTTTGTCGCTGGAGCGTCTGGATTTAGTTCAGACTATATAAATGTATCTAAATTCAACCAAGCTAAAAACCAAGTGCATATGCGGGGTAGTCGGTCCGACGAGGACAAGTCTACAGAACTGGACCAACCCCACTGTATGAGACTCCTCCCCTAGAGAATCAGGTATACTAATTGTATGAAAACCAAAAGAAAGTTTGGAAGCGATTTGAAAGCTCAAATCGTATTATCAATTATCAAAAAGGAGGTAACAGCTCTCG
>JANNXY010000019.1:0-42351 GCA_031409775.1 bacterium
AATATCTACCCAACAGGTACCAAGGTATCAGATGAAGAAATGAGTCGGCTAAATATTCAAAGAGATGAGTTCCATCCCGAATGGAACTATACGATTAGACCGCAGAGGGTTGGTGTTGCTAGTAATTAATGGAAGGGGCCTAAGGAAATACTACTTGATGTGTGGAATAAACGAATTTTGAATATTGGATAGTATTAAAAAACAACAAGAAAATGAACTCGATGAGATTAGAGCAAAGATTAGGAATTTCTTAGATAGGCTTTCTAAGGCTAGTAGCGATAATCTAACCGCGACTTATGAAAAGGAAATAGAAAAGCTTACTAACGAGGAGCAAATATTAGAGAAACACTCCCAAGTCATGCGAGGTAGGTCGGCTGATTTTGGAACCGCCCTAGATATGACATTTAATTTCTTGAAAAACCCATATCAATACTGGATGAATGGTGATTTAAAGGCAAAACATCTTGTCATGAAATTGGTTTTTACAGACAAATTAACTTATGAGCGAGGTGTAGGATTTCGAACCGCTAATCTATCGCTTCCTTTAAGGGTATTTGAGCTATCTACACTAGATGAATCTTCTATGGTGGACCCTACAGGACTCGAACCTGCCACCCCCTCAGTGCAAATGAGGTGCTCTACCAGATGAGCTAAGGGCCCGAAATATCTAACCCAAGCATTGTAGCATACCTGTATTTATGTTCAATACTTGTGAGTAAGTCAGTTATAGGTGCTATAATATACCCATGCAATCCTCATCATGGTACCAGAATCTAGTGAAGCCTACATGGGCGCCGCCGGCGTGGGTATTTGGCCCAGTGTGGACATTCCTATATGTGCTTATCGCTATATCGTATTCCACAGTATTTTACAAAGCATTTACCAAGCAGATCCCGTGGATGGTTGCATTGCCATTTATACTCAATCTAGTTTTTAATTTCATATTTACACCTATTCAGTTTGGACTAAAGAGCAATACATTGGCCGCACTAGATATCCTACTCGTTCTCGCGACACTTGTGTGGGCTATGATCGCGATTTACCCCTATGCCAAGTGGATTACGTATATCCAGATTCCTTATCTACTATGGGTCACATTTGCTACTATTCTCCAGCTTACTATTACTTATTTGAATAGGGGATAAATACTATGGTACCGAAATGATATAATCTACCTATGAGCGCGTTATTTATAACTAGTAACCAGAGCTACCTCGATAGCGGTAGTGAGGACTGGTCAAGGCTAGAAATGATCGCAGCCAAGATGAACAATGTATACGTGATCGTGCTGCTAAATTCTAGATCTTCCACCCCACCACCCACCTCCAACAAATCCATATTTGTCTTCCCGGTATACTCGATGTTTAAATGGAGGCAAAGGTCGAAAGTCTGGGATATTGTAACTGCCAATGTTATCTGGAACGGTGCATTCGTAGCAGATGTCGTAGTCTCCGATGACCCACTTGATGCAGGTAGGGTGGGCGAGGAGATTGCGGTCAAATTCAGCAAGCCGTGGATCATCAATATCTATTCGGACTATTGGTCTTCTCCACATGATGCGATACCGGTGGATACTATACTCAACAAAGCCTACAGAATCTGCGTGAATTCTACCCAGATCCAGGAACAGATGGCCAAGTCCGTAGTTGGGGACTTCAACCGCAAATTCTACAGAATCCCAGCTTTCGTAGACAGCAGTGTTATGAGTCACAATGATACAGGTGTAGATGTCAAATCCCGATACACCCAGTTCGGCTACACCATACTTACTGCTGCCCCGCTCGAGGACCATAGCAATCTACAGATGGCGATACATGTGGTCGATAGGCTACGCAAGCTATATCCCACACTGGCATTGATGATCGTAGGTAGTGGCCACAGAGAAATGGAACTAAAGAGACTAATCTATAGTCTCAATCTACAGAATTTTGTAATGATAGAAAACAGTTCCGATAACCTCGTCGCATATATGAAGTCGAGTAATCTTTATGTATGTTGGAGCGACAGTATAGGGGAGAACGATACGAACTCGATCACTGCACTGTCGGTGGGTATGGTGGCTGTATTTCCTGACTGCGGGTTTACGAGGAAGTATATAGTCGACGAAGAAAACGCTCTGGTAGCCAAGTCAGTTACAGATCAGGAATACTTTTACAATATCCAGAGGATCATAGGCCACCCCCAGCTCCAGGCGACACTCAAGCTCAACTCGGGCACAATACTCGCAGAGACTGCACAGTCTGACAATTCTGATTATCAATCCCTAACAGAGAATATGTGGAAGTAAATTAGATAAATGTAGTATATTTTATTTATGAATCGGATCGTTTCAATACTTAAATTATCTTTGGTAACATATTTGGGCTTAACGATGTTTGTGTTTGTATCTATTACACACGACACACTCGATGGTGCTGTACATCAGACATCGCTAGCGCTAGAGAAGCTTGGTCATAAGTGGGGTCTCGCAGCGCTATATACTGCTTCTGTAGATCCAGATATGATATACATCGCACTCGACCCTGGCCTGCGCAAGGAACAGATAGCAGAAGTCTACCGACACAAACTCGGATGGACAGAGCTCGAAGTTGCAGAATTCATCGAGAGCGATATATGTAGTATACACGGAGTGGATGGCTACCTGTTCCCTGGAGTGTACGCAGTTCCGAGCTACGCCAAGCCTGCAGATGTCAAACTCATGATGCGCGACAGTCTGTATAGGGCGATACGGGCACATACCGAAGACGGTGCATCACCTATTGATAACTCGACCATGCTCACTATGGCTTCTATAATACAGCGCGAAGCAGCAGGCAAGTCTGATATGGACATTATATCAGGAATATTGTGGAACAGGATCCTATCAGATACCAAGCTCGACATAGATGCGACACTCCAATACGTCAAGGGTGAACCAGATAACTGGTGGCCACAGGTCAGCCGTGATGATAAATACATTGATTCTCCTTACAATACCTATATGTACAAAGGCCTTCCTCCGGGAGCCATATCCAACCCTGGTCTAGATGCCATAGTTGCTGTGCGTAACCCAGCAGAAACCCCATGTATATTCTATCTGCATGATAAATTCGGCCGTATACACTGCTCTAGAACTTATCCTGAACATGAGTATAATGTAGATAAGTATTTAAAAGTTAATAATTAAAACATGTCTTCAATCATAATTTATCTAGTTCTCTCAGGGGTAGTCAACGTAGTGCTGGGAGCTCTGTGGTATTCCAAGCTCCTTTTTATAAAACCATACCTACGCGCGCTCGGTATGACATACGAAGAAATGTGTAATGGCAAGAAGAAGGGAATGATGCACAGCGTCATAGTATCGTTTGTTGTGAGTATAGTTACTTCATGGATCCTATGGATAATATTTATCAACTCTGGTGCCAATGGTATAGGTGATCTGCTATTTGTATCAGTTGCATTGTGGCTCGGGTTCATGGCTCTACCTGCGCTAGTGGATATGCTCTATGGCAAGGAAAAACAGTATACTCTGTGGGCTGTGAATGCCGGATTCAAACTCGTGTTTATAATTATTGTTACGTTTCTGTATGTGTGGATACTTGCCGACTCCTATGTGATACAGGGCTAGCGTGACAGCACAGAACAGACTCATCGTATTGGGTGCAACAGGTGATCTAGTAAAGAAAAAGATCGCCCAAGCTCTGTCTGTGCTCGGTGCAGACTACATTTCATATGGTCGGCGTAATATCGATTCTCCAGATTATATAAAAGGTGAACTAAATGAAATATCGACCAAACTTGCAACACAGGCAATAACCCACGCATATGTGGCGCTACCACCTACTCTGTATGAGCTTGTACTGACACAGCTTGCACAGTTACCACATATTCCGAGGATTGCCCTGGAGAAGCCGTTCGGAACATCGCTTGCAGGAGCGAACACCCTGATCGATGTGATAACCAGACTAGGTATACGGGACAGAGTATATTTGGTAGATCATTATCTAGGAAAATTTTCTCCGGATAGGGATAGGTATATGACCGACCAGATATCAAAGATAGAGATAGCTGCGACCGAGACCAACGATGTAGATCATCGTGGGGCGTTCTATGACTCGGTGGGTATAATCAATGATTATATACAGAACCATGTCATGATGATAATCTCTAGCCTCATCTGTTGTGGCACTCGGTCAGATACTCTAGCGAGAATTGTCTACTTACCAGGTTCACTACAAACCGCGCAGTATTCGGGGTTTAGAGATATTGGAGGAGTAAATCCCACCTCCAACACAGAGACGGCGGTAAATTTGTCATTTTCTTATGATAATTTATTTGACATAAATGTCTGTGCTGGCAAATCAGTGAGCAAGGCTGCTGTGGTCGCTAAGATATATTTGCATAATGGAGAAAACGTTGTGGTGGATATAAACAAAGGCGGTAATTCATATGAATCAATCCTCGGTGACTTCCTCGCGGATACTAGCTTGTATAGATTGTCATTCGGAGAAGCTCTACAGTGCTGGAATATCACCGAGCAGATACTCGCAGACAAAGTGGGTAAAACACCTGTGATTTATGAAAAGGGAAGTGATACAATGCATATATGGAAGCATTAGACATTATCAAGCATATAGGGATCACATTTGCTGTGGGTAGTGCTACATTTGCCCTGATATTCTACTATGCAGCTATATGGGATGGTAGGGTAGACAAGAGCGAGAATCATTTTATCCACATAGTTAACTTTATGTTACGGATAGGGTTGATGATACTTATCGTATGGGAGATCGGTCTCATGGGTTACAGTCTGGTTGCTGGGAACCGGCCATATATAGATCTAGCCGTACCATGGTTTAGGATAATGCTTCTCGGACTCGTGATGATCAATTTCTCTCTCATGCAGAGGCACTCTATCCCTGGCTGGCTCGGACCAGTTCTCACAGCAGGGTCATTGTATTTCTATTATTACACTAGCTTTATACAGATTGAAATACCATTCGGTATATTACTCGTCAGATATATTTTATTTACTGCTGTTATTGCTCTTGTTTTCAATTTGTTCAAGAAGCTGGTGATTGATGGGAGGTAGAGTTTGCTAATTCTGCAGCTTTTTATATAATGGTTCAACTATGTTCAATTTTTTAATGAAAAAGATGCTGAAAAGCAAATTACAAGGTGTACCCGAGGCCGAGCAGGAGAAGCTGTTTGCGATGATCGAAAAGAATCCAGAGTTTTTCAAGAAAGTAGCAGAGGAAGTCCAGGCCAAGGTAAGTAGCGGCAAGGATCAGATGGCTGCTGTAATGGAGGTTATGCAGAACCACAAGTCAGAAATGGAATCAATCCAGAAAGAGTTGAAATAAAATAATGTAAAAATTGTGACCCTACGGGGAATCGGTCACTACTATTTTCTTGGTAGAAAGTGTCGCGACCCCGCCTCGCGCCGTCGCGCTCCGGCTTTCGATTCTTGCCACCAGGCGATCACGGGCGACGCAAAAATCACCAGAGTGAATCTGATGCTTTTTGGTCGTGTGACCCTACGGGGAATCGAACCCCGATTACTGCCTTGAGAAGGCAATGTCCTAACCGTTAGACGATAGGGCCAGTGTTGGAACCTAGAAACTATAGCACTTTTTGGCAATTTGGCAAAAATAAAAACTCCGTTTTAGGGAGTGTCGGGGCGGAATTCGCTGCGCAAAGTGCCGGCGAACTCTCCCCATGTTTCTACAGTAAGACCCAAAGCAGCCAAATTTCTGCGAATCCGCGCTTCGTGCTTCTTTTGCTTGGTGGCGCGATCACGCAATATTGCCGCGATCATTTCTAGCATTCTAAACTTCTCGGGCTGATTCATCCGATGTGCGTCCATCACAGCTGTTATTGCCTTGGGTAAAGTCAGCTTCTGCTTGTCTACACATTGTACAATCTGGTCCCACAATGCATGGAATGGGATACAGGAACCTTAGGCTCTAAGGCAAAAAGTTGCAGCTGCTGTCTTTGGGTGCTCATGAATAGGAATGCACAAAACTGGGGGGAATACCCACAGTTGTACAAAGTCGTTCCAACGTTTCTCGTCCCACTCCTTTAGCAGGATGGGTTTGACGGCCTTGATAAGCGATTGGTGCTGACGAAGCACTTTTGCAAGCTTGCTTAAATATTTGCGCAATGCCAAAGCGATTTCGTTATCCACTTTCTTGTGCCGACCCTTAACTCCCAGTCTAGCAATAAGTACTTTTTCTAATCTCAGTATGTAAATGCTGAGTACGGCTGGATTGTTTGATGGCACAGGCGAATTGGCATGCCTGCGAGAAACTGCAACTGACCGAGTTAATCCTCTATCAATTTGTGAAGTTTTCATCTATCTCGAATACTACGCTGATACAGGGTATTGTCAAATGTTTAACGCAAGTCGAGATCTTTGCGATCGAGCATTTGCTTAATCTTTGGATCAGATTCGTCGATGTGAGGCAAATTTGAAAAGTCGTGTTCGATAACATTATCAGGATTTTCAAAAACCTCAAAAATTTGTTTAAAGCCTTCTTTGGCTTCCTCGGGGGTAACAGGTCTATGGTTGAACGGACTGAATTTCATAGTTTATTTAAATAATTCTTCGACAAGCGACTTTACGTCTGCGCCATCGGCATTGCCGCCAGTGGCTTTCATTACTGCACCCACGAGTATTCCTAACTTGCTTTTGTCTGTAATATTTAGTTCGGCTTTCTTTGCTTCTGCAATTTTCTTTATTTCTTCGCGGGGCATGGTAGCTGGGAGGTACTTCTCGAGGATTGTGAGCTCCGCCCTCTCTGCATCTGCCAGATCCGCTCGGCCGCCTTTGTCGAACTGTTCTATAGAGTCCTTGCGTTGTTTGACAGAGCGTTTGATAAGCGCCATGGCGAATTCATCATCTGCGTAGTCAGTATTGACTGCTTTGGCGAGCATTTCGCTCTGAAATAGTGCTAGTAATCCGCGTATAACACCTAGTCTCACGGTGTCTTTGGTACGCATAGCCGCGATCATTTCTTTCTTTAGATTTTCGTGAATCATGCTAGAATTGTAGCATGAATTTTATTTTGTATATAATCTTGGGACTTCTGGCTGTGGTTAACATAGTTATATTGGTCAAGTTATTTACCAAGAAAGAAGATACTACTGATCAGGGTGGTATGAGACTACTATTTGACCAGATGAACAATTTATCCAGGGTAATGGACGAGAAAATGGGTAGAACGAACGACACAGTAGCGAGCTCTATGAAGCATCAGTTTACAGAATCCCAAATACTTGTGGACAAATTTCTAAAGGAACTCACAGCTATGACCGAGAAGGTAACTCGGGTGGAGGAGACCGGCCGCCAGATGGTGGGATTCGCTGATCAGCTACAGTCGCTCCAAGACATTTTAAAGAATCCCAAACAGCGCGGGATATTGGGGGAATATTATCTAGAAACTTTACTTAAAAACGTTTTGCCTCCCGGCAGTTATGAAATGCAATACAGGTTCAACGATGACTCTATCGTCGATGCAATAGTGCGAGTAAAGGACAAGATAATCTGCATAGACTCGAAATTTAGCTTAGAGAATTACAATAGAATAGTGGAGGAGCGCGAGCCTGCTGAGAAAGAGCGTCTGGAGAAAGTATTCCTAAATGATCTCAAGAATAGAATCACCGAGACTTCTAAATACATCAAGCCGTCCGAAAACACTATGGACTTCGCCTTTATGTTTATCCCGCACGAGGCTATTTATTATGATCTACTGGTCAATAAAATCGGTGCTGTGGGTGGCGATACCGAGAGCCTCATCCAGCGGGCGGCAAGCAAGAGCAAAGTGATCATAGTCTCACCCACATCGTTCCTGGCCTATCTACAGACCGTCCTACAGGGGCTAAAGGCGATGCAGATCGAAGAAACAGCCAAAGACATAGTAAAGAGGGTAGAAGAGCTCGGCAGGCATCTGTCGGCCTATGGGGAGTATCACGAGAAGTTGGGGAATTCATTGGCTACCGTGGTGAGCCACTTCAACAGCTCGAGCAAGGAGTTCAAGAAGCTCGACAAAGACGTCATGCGCATCGCCCACGTATCCCCAGGCCTCGAATCCCTGATTCTTGACAAGCCGGATAGGGAGGAATAAGATATAAAATGAAGCAGTTGTGTTGATTCTGGTATCGTATAGCTATAGATAACCACAAGAAGTCTGTAGATTTTCTCATCATGGGAAATTGTCGCCCTAATGCTGAAAATATATCTGAACCAACACTCGTACGTTCCGTCTATGGGAGATGATACACGCATCCGCATCGGCCTGGCTTCAGAAAAAGCTGGGGAGAAACAGGTCGGCCAATGTGCCGATCCCATCATCGCGAAATCTAAATCTTCCGCAGCTTGACCCAAGTAGGCAAAGGCCTGTCGAGCTAACGAAGCCCAGCCCTGCGCACCCATTGTGGAGCGCGGGGCTGAATTTTTGTATGGTTTACCCGCCTTTTCCAAGGAGGGGATTAAGGGGTGGTGGATGTGCCTTGCATAATTTGTATTTTCAGGTAATATAGGGAGACTATGGCAACAACAAGCAAAACAACAACAAAGAAGGCCCCAGCAAAGGCTACCAAAGCGAAGAAAGTCACCAAGGCTACCGTGGCCAAAGTTGACGGATCTTTCGCTGTTATAAAGACCGGTGGCAAGCAGTACAAAGTGGCCGAAGGCGACACTGTAACTATCGAAGTTATGAAAGGCGACTACAAAGTAGGCGACAAAGTCACATTTGACGAAGTGCTCCTAACACAGTCAGGCGAGACCACTATCCTAGGCACCCCATTTATCAAGTCTGCTACAGTTGCCGGCGAGATCACAGCTATGGGTCGCAACCAGAAGGTAACCGTTATCAAATACAAACAGAAGTCTCGTTACTTCAAGAAAAACGGCCACCGCCAACCTCATTTCAAAGTTAAAATCACTCAGATTTAATAAAACCTCCCGAATGGGAGGTTTTTATATTCTATTCTTCAACGCATATTTGATGGTTTCGGGATCTGCATATTCTATTTCTGAACCGGTAGAGAAGCCACGGCCGAAGTGGGTGATTTTTATCGACCCATTGGTGATTGTTTTGAGCTGCATTTCTACATATTCCATGGTGTGCTCACCTTCGGGGTTGAGGTTCGATGCGAGGATTATCTCTTGTAATCCTGTCGCCCAATCCCGGTCTATGCGTGACTTGAGCTCTGTTATTCTGATTCTAGCTTCGGGCTTCTTATCAAGTATTGGGAGTGTTCCGCCGAGGACGAAATACAGTCCATTATATGCCTTGGACTTCTCGATCTGCTCGAGGTCATTGTCACGGGGAACAATCATGATGATGCTCTGATCTCTCTCGGGGTCAGCACAGATTGTGCACAAGTCAGAAGACTTGTTATAAGTACTAGCAAAGAAGTGGTGGCACATTTGGCATGACTTGATACTGCTTTTTAATTCCAAAATATCTCGAGCAAGGAGTTCGAGGGTTTCGTGGTTGCGGGTAAGCAGGTAGTATACAAACCTCTTGGCTTGCCGTGGACCGATACCTGGGAAGTGGCTAAAGTATGCTGACAATCTGTCGATAGGATTCATGGTTAAAAGGAATTTACATCAGCTTGGAACGCTGCATAGTTGGTATCTGTTTCTATAAATGTTGACTGAACACTGTTGAACATGAGGTTCACCATACCTGTCGGGCCATTGCGGTGTTTCTCGATAAGTATTTCAACCGGGGTAGCTTTACCTGGGTTCTCGTTGTACTTTTCTTCTTTGTGGATAAACATCACCACATCGGCGTCCTGCTCGATCGATCCGGAGTCGCGGAGGTCAGATAGTCGTGGTCGTCCTCCGCGCTGCTCCACTGCACGTGACAGCTGAGATAGGGCTAGTACCGGTACGTTCATCTCGCGGGCTAGCTGTTTCAATGCCCTAGAGATTTCGGTCACTTGGTTGACCATGTTGTCGCTATGTTTGTTGGGGTTCGACGGTGCCATGAGCTGCAAGTAATCAACTACAATTAATCCCAAACCTTTTTCCATTTTCAACCTGCGGGCAACAGAACGCATTTTCATAATGTTGTTCGCGGGTTGATCATCGACATATATCGGTGCCTCTGATAGGGGTCCTAAGCTATCACGGATAAGTAGGAACTCATTCTCGAGGTTGAGCTTACCTGTGCGAAGCTTCCATGCGTCAACATTGGCATGCGCAGCTAGCATACGGTCTACGAGCTGCTGGTTGCTCATCTCGAGGGAGAATACTAAGGTAGGGACCTTCTGCTTCACAGCGGCGTGGCGAACGATATCGAGTGCTAGGGAAGTCTTACCGCAAGAAGGTCTCGCTGCGAGGATGATGAGGTCGGACTTCTGTAGTCCCGCGAGCTTGTTGTCGAGCTGCTTGAATCCAGTAGGAACTCCCCGTATTTCTTCTTGGTTCTGGTGGAGTCGATCTAGACGTTCCCATGCTTCGTCTAGCGCATCTCCGATAGCGATAAAGTTGCCTGAACCAGCATAGTTGGTTACCTCGAATAGTTTCTTGGAAGCGCTGTCGAGTATTGATTCTACTTCCTCGGCTTCTGCATAGCCCAGTGACTCTATATGCTCAGAAGCTTCGATGAGCTTTCGCATTATGAACTTCTTGTGGATAATATTTGCATAATTCTCGGCGTTTGTAGATGAGGGTACTGTGTTGATTAGATCTGTGAGGTAGCTTGCACCACCTATAGAGTCCAGGTGGTTTTTCTCACGTAGTCGTGTCGATAGTGTGAGCAGGTCGATCGGTTCATGCTTCATGAAAAGCTCGCTCATACCACGCCATATCATGCGGTGCTTCTCGCTATAGTATGACTCGTCTCTGATAATGTCAGAAACATCGTGGTATACATCTGGACGGATCATGATAGAACCAAGTAGGGCCATCTCTGCATCTACAGAATGTGGGGGGATTTTCAGTGCGTTGCTAGTGATGCTCATGGGTGTATTATCTACCCCATATCGGGCTTACGCAAGTATTGATTATTGTGGAGAAAGTGGGGATAAAGTGGTGCCGTTCTCTGTATCTTTGACATCGAATCCCAGCGCTTTGATTTGGTCACGGATTTGGTCGGATTTGGTGAAATCCTTCTGATCTTTAGCAATTTTCCTTTCACCTAACAAATGCTGAATTTCTTCGGATATGTCAATGTGTATTTCTAATACTTTCTTGGCTTGGTTCTCGAGGTCTAGCCCGAGAATCTTGTCTACTTCGAGTATCGCACCAACATTTTTACTTTCCCAGATCTTTGATAGAGCTTGGGGAGTGTCGAGGTTGTTACAGATACTTGCTACTATCGAGTCAGAGATAGCTGACTGACCTGCAACAACTTCAGGATTTTGTGCAACGAGCTTTACCAATTTATTGTAAGCTGTTGAAGAAGCTCCGAGTGCGTCCCAGGTAAAGTTGGCAAGTGATTGGTAATGTGATGTGAGTAGCCAGTATCGGTAGGCGAGGGGATTGATACCTCTCTTTATAATTTCAGAAAGATAAATATCATTCTTAAGTGACTTGGAAACCTTGTGGTTATCTATTGTGATGAAATTGTTATGAAGCCAATAATTTACAAATTTGTTTCCAGTGGCGCTTTCGGACTGAGCAATTTCATTGGTGTGATGGGGGAAAGCGAGATCGATTCCGCCAGTGTGAATGTCGATAGTCTCTCCGAGGGATGCCATAGCCATGGCAGAACATTCGATGTGCCAGCCTGGTCTGCCGCGGCCAAACGATGCATCCCAAGCAACTTCTCCATCGGATTCAGTGTGGAATTTCCATAGCGCGAAGTCCTGCGGGTTTTCTTTGTCATACTCATCGTTTTTTATTCTTTCTATTGTATTATTTTCACTTTTAGACAGCCCTACTAGTTCGCCGTAATTATTGGATTTAGAAATTGAAAAATAAACACCATCTTCTGCTACATAGGCCACTTCATTCTTGATTAAGTTTTCGATTAGTCCGATCATCTCATCTATAGAATCTGTGGCTCGGACGGTTTTCTTGATATTTATGTTTAAAGATTTTAGATCGCCAAAGAAGGCTTGTTCGTATTTGCGAGTAAGTTCAGTGAGACTTACATTTTCTTCTTTGCTTCTACGAATAGTCTTGTCATCGACATCAGTGATATTCATAATTTGGTCGACGGTATAGCCAGCGTATTCAAATGTTCGCTTTAACATATCAGCAAGGTAAAAGGCACGGACGTTGCCAATGTGTACGAAGTTGTAAACAGTCGGGCCACAGTGGTACATCTTTACTTCACCTGATTTTATAGGCTTGAATTCTTTTAGTTTTTTACCGAGAGTGTTGAATAATTTGATCTCCATGATTTATAGCCATCCTTTTCTTTTAAAATAAAATAACATACTTCCGAGAATGGCGAAAGTGGTACCAACAATAATCCAGAAGTCGTTTGAGTTGCCGAATATGGGGTTATAAGAAGAAGGAATGCTCAGAATATCGATAATAAGTGCGAGTGGGAATGTCATAAATGCCAAGATGGTGAATACTTTCATGATCTCGTTCTGTTTGGAATTGAGCAGGGAGTCGTTGGTTTCTCGTAACTCAATCACTATATCCCTCTTGGAAGTTATAGAATTCCTGACTCTCTTGAATTCACCTTGGATGCCACAGATCTTGTGTCTGAGTTGGTCACCATACATCTTGGTACCAACTACTTGGAACGATTCTAGCAGAGAGTCGTGGTTATCTGTAGCGGTTTTAAATGTTAGGAGTATTCTCGCTGCTTGTGAAAGCTCTCTTACCATCTGTCTTTCCTTGCCTTCAAATATAAATCTCTCTATTTCTAGGATATCGTCCTCGATGCGGTCTAGCTTCTCTGAGAGGGAGTGATACATCATTTCCAACATATGTGACAGTAGGTATCCAACACTGTCAATTCTATGAGATTTCTTAACCATTGATTCAACTTCAAATGATTTGGAAAAGTCCAAGAGAAAGTCTATTTCCTCGTATCTAGTAGTTATTATGAAGTCGTGCCCGAGTACAATATCGAGCTCTTGGATCCCAGAGATTTTCGAAGTAGAGGGAATGTGAAATACAAGGTAGGCAAAATTCTCGTATGTGTCGACTTTGGAACGGAGGGTGGGGGATAGGAGCTCCTGACCGACCACATCATTGAGACCGTAGTCAGCGATGATATTTCTGATTTCTTGAACTTTTGGTTTTTTCAAATCAATCCAGGTGAGATTACCATATGAGTACTTCTTTATCATGAGAAAAGTATAGCATAAGTATAATCAAATATGTTATTATATATTTATGCAAAATCATTCGTACCACAAACTCGGGCTCAGAGTAGTTTCTGGACTCGCAATTATCATTATCACATTTGGTGCAGGGTTGTATATCGGGTCTGATATCGGATCCAACCAAGCTACAGCTGAATCCAGGATTGACCTAACATCATTCTGGAAGGCTTACGATATACTCGAAACTAGATTTGTAAAGGTGAAATCCAGCTCATCGACACCTGTTACAGATAGAGCCAAGGTTGAAGGTGCTATCAAAGGCCTAGTAGAATCCTACGGAGATCCATATACAGTATTCTTCCCAGCACAGGAACTCAAGTCATTCCAGGAAGACATCCGGGGCAATTTCGAAGGCGTAGGGATGGAGGTAGGTATCAAAGACGGCGTACTCACTGTAGTCTCTCCACTCAAAGGTACACCCGCAGAGAAGTCGGGGATAATAGCGGGTGACAGGATTGTATCCATAAACGGTACAAGTACCAAGGACATGTCGGTAGATGCGGCTATCAAGCTAATCAGGGGCAAGGCCGGCACAGTGGTTACTCTAGAGATTCTACGTGGAGATGACAGAGAGCTTCGCAAGATAAACATTACTCGTGGTGTGATAAACCTCCCAACAGTGGAGTCAGAGCTGCGCAAAGACAGCGTATTTGTTATCAAGCTATACAGCTTCTCTAGTATCGCGAGCTCTGAATTCCGCAAGGCACTCAAAGAATTTGTAGGTTCCAAGAGCAACAAGCTCGTCCTAGATCTGCGTAACAACCCAGGTGGGTATCTCGATGCATCTGTAGATATCGCAAGCTGGTTTTTGCCAGCAGGCAAAGTCATAGTGCAAGAGGATTTCGGCACCGCAAAGGAAAAGCAGATACTCCGAAGCAAGGGTTACAACATATTTGACAAGAAGCTAAAGATGGTGGTACTCATAAACGGTGGCTCTGCATCTGCGTCAGAGATCCTGGCAGGTGCTCTGAGCGAACATGGTATCGCACGTACTGTCGGAGCCAAGTCATTTGGCAAAGGTTCTGTCCAAGAGCTTATACCGCTTACAGAGGATACTTCTGTCAAAGTAACTATCGCACGGTGGCTTACTCCGAATGGTAATACAATATCAGAGAAGGGTATAGTCCCTGATGTGGTGGTAGAAGTAACCGAAGAGGATATAAAAGCTGGCAAGGATCCACAGCTAGAGGAGGCAGTAAGGATCCTAAAAGGTAATTAACAAACAATATATGAAAGTACTACTGAAAACAGATGTCAAAGGTGTAGGACGCAGAAATGAAATTAAAGAAGTCTCAGATGGTTATGCATTAAACAACCTCATCCCTCGCAAGCTCGCAGAGCCTGCTACTGACAAGGTTGTGAAGGCCAATGCCGCGAACATGGCCAAGCAGGCAGCTCATGACAAAGTCCTAGACGAATTGGCCAAGGAGACCACCAGATCCATAAATGGAGAGACTTATACTATGTCAGCCAAGGCCAGCGATACCGGGCATCTATTTGCCAAGATCGCCGCCAAAGACATCTCCGAGTTTCTATCAAATTCACACCAGCTAGCAATCCCAGAGTCATCTATCAAGCTCGAGAAGCCACTCAAAGAGCTCGGTATTCATCCCATAGATGTAGTTATGGGCAACCACAAAGCCAAGATAAGCCTAGAGATTAAGGGGATATAAATAGAATAAAAGTTGATCCTGAGTATTTTAAGATTAGAAAGGAAAAAGCCAAAGAAATTTTTGATCTTAAAAAAGAAATTTGGTGTCCCTATTTTCAGACCAAAATTACTCTAAATTCTGACGGTTTCCACCATTTGCAATTCTCGGGCAGGAGAGAAAGAGAGAAAAAAGCCCAGTTATTAAAATTTAGTCTGCTTCCGCTTGCTTTAGAAATTATAAGTAAGGCAGGAACCATCCAAGAGTATAGAAGCGGTCTCAGACCAGTAGGTAAAGTGTCAAAAAGTAATGGTTCGGTTCCAATGAAGAATGTAGAATATTGGGGCTTAGTTGCGATTGTTAGAGAGAACAAGATCAAGGTGAGGGTAATACTTCGTAGAGTAGGGGATGGAAAAATCACATTTTGGAGTGTAATGCCGGACGTGAAATTCCACAATGGTATTCAGAAGCTTGGACCAGAATTTATGGAAAATGAATAAGCAAAAAACCCACCGATAAGGTGGGTGCTTTGTTATGCCTGCCTTCGGCTTAGGAAATCCTTAGCTGAACGGGGCTTGCGCCCGCAGGCACATATAAACTATAGCAAACCGTGGACACTAAAACAAGTGTGGTGGATTTAAATAAAATTCTCGACCATTGCTGATCGAGTCTCTGTAACCCAGAGAATGGGATTATGCCCTTACTAACTCTTGAGGATAGAGCCTGCGTTGAAACTCTACTCCAAGTATCGGTAGATTGCCGTGATAACCAAACAGGAACTCGAAAAGCTGTTCCGGAGCTATGTGTTGGATCCCTTTTTCTGGAGTGAGTGTGCACCATTCCGAAGTTTCTCGGAAAATTACTCCCTCAAGAAAGTTGAGCTTGCCGACAACTTGTTCTGCATCATAAAATCGGCCAATTTCAAAGTCTCCTTCAGATAGACGGCAGCCAATAAATGGTTTAATGTCATTGTGCTTTTTCCGACCGTATCTCATTGAACGTTCGAAATCCTCCCATCCAATTCGAATCTCTCGCTCGTCAAGAAGGGTAAAAACATCCAGATTGGGTGGCTTAGCGTAGATTTCTTCTGTATTCTCGTTCTTTACGTAGAAAGAACCTCCCCGATAACATTTGAACCATTTTGAGGATATATCCTTGAAATCAAGGGTAGGATTGTACTCGTCAATCCAATTTAGGGTAAGATCGCGATCGATTGCCAAGCTAGGGTTGATTGTTAAAGTTTGATTTGCCATCTTTGTGAGGTCTGGCGAAGTAACCATGGGATGCTCTTTTGGCATGTAAATGTGCTTTGTCAAGATTGTATCACATGAATTATCGATATGTCAATAAACGAAAAGCCTCTCCTGCATTTAGGAGAGGTCGAGACGAAGTCCGGGTGAGGTTGTATTAACTTACGCTTACTTCCTTGCGGACAGAGCGGGATCCGTCGAAGTTGAGCTTGCGACGGTTTTTAAAGGCTACTGTACCTGTTCCCACAGAGTAGATAGTGTGGTCCTTGCCTAGGCGGGTATTCCTACCAGCTAGATAGGCTGTACCACGCTGTCTCACAATGATAGATCCGGCATTTGCCTTTTCTCCAGCATAAAGCTTCACACCTAGGTACTGAGGGTTGGAATCTGTTTGGTTTTGGGCGGTTCCGCCGGCTTTCTTATGTGCCATATTGGTTTATACTATATAATAATTAGTAAATATGAGTATACCCGAGTATCTACAGAAAATCAAGCCGGAACTCCCAGATATCCTAACAGTCTCCTGTATTGTGCTTATTTGTACCGCTGCTATGGGTCTATACAGGATACAGGCCCAGATAGTCCAGAGTGGGGAAGTACAAGTGGTCCAGGCTACTTCTACAGCTATAACTAGGATTGCCAATGCTGAAGTGGGTGACGGTAGGCCGGTCTATGCCTCAAAAAATGGTACCAAATACTACTACTCGACCTGTGCTGGGATCAAAAGGATCAAGGAAAGCAACTTGGTGACATTTGCCAGCGCCGGCTTGGCAATAAGCGAAGGATATGGTCTAGCCAATGGTTGCAAATAATTTGTAAAAAACTATAAATAGAGCCATTATTTTCTATTTACACACCCTAGAAATAGTGGTGTTGTATTGACTTCCTGAACCGTATGTGCTATTATGTACACAGCTCAGATACAGTATCTGAGTTTTTCTTTTGGCACTTAAACTTAATCCATAGGCTTATTATAGTAAATCTAGCAGTTGGACTCATGATGCTTGTCGGTGCCCAGGATACTTCCTTTGCAACCTCAACCTCACAGTCTGCACCAATAGTTGTTTCTAGTACCTTTACATCCAACCAGAGCACCGAAGAGGTTATCCGTGAATACTTCAAGGATGATCCTCTACTCGTAGATATCGCTAGATGTGAGTCTCACTTCAGACAATTCAACAAAGATGGTTCAGTTCATAGAGGTGTGGTAAACAACAAAGATGTTGGTGCCATGCAGATCAACGAACACTACCATTTGGAGACCTCAAAGAAGAAAGGATACGATATCTACACTCTAGAAGGCAATTTGAAATACGCACGTGACCTGTATGACCGCCAAGGTCCTCAGCCGTGGATTTCATCTTCACCATGTTGGGGCAAGGCAGAACTTGCCAAGAAGTAATAGAAACTACAAAAACCACCCCCAGATTATATTTGGCGGGTGGTTTTTGTTATACTGATAATAATGAATTATCTTAGAAACAAAGTCGTGCTATTTCCGGTTCTGGTCCTGGCAGCGATATTTGCCTGGTTTTTCTTTTTAAAAAACGTACCAGATATCGCCAACTACCCAGGCTCTGGTGAGAGTATTGTATTCCTAGGCGATAGTCTCACCGCAGGTTATGGATCTACAGATGGCAACGACTATGTGAGTCTGATAGGGCAGAAAACACGTATCCCTGTAGTAAATCTGGGTAGAAACGGAGATACCACCGAAAGCGCCTTGGCTCGAATTGATGAGGTTGTCGCAGCTAAACCCAAACTAGTCGTGGTCTACCTGGGCGGCAACGACTATCTACGTCGTGTACCTATCGAGAAGACATTTAGTAACCTCGAATGGATAATAATCCAGATACAGGATTCTGGGTCTATGGTTGCCATAATCGGCTCGCCGGGTGGGGTAATAGGGGATCCATATGCCGATAGGTACGAGGCACTTGCAGAGAGGTATAAAACAATCTACATTCCTCAGTTTATCAAGTCCATTATCCTCGACCGTAGCCTCATGCATGATGGCATTCATCCTAATGATTTGGGTTATAAAATAGTGGCAGATAAGATTTGGGAGGGGATAGAAGACTTTATTTACTAATTTGTTATACTTTCTTCATGTCTACCGACGAATACTCAAAGCAGTTTTATATAAACAATGCCCAGAAGTACACAGATCATGTCCGTAATCCTAAGGACTCTGTCTACCATGCTTATTATGAAAAGCCTGCAATGTATGCACTCTTACCTGATCTCGTGGGTAAAGATGTCATAAGTATCGGTTGTGGAAGTGGGGAAGATAGTAATTATCTTAAAAAGCAAGGAGCAAAGAGATCTGTGGGGGTTGATCTTACAAAAGAGCTTATAGATATTGCAAAAGAATCATATCTAGAATGTGAATTCCAAGTGATGGACATGGAGCGGTTGGATTTTCCTGCAGAAAGCTTCGATTTCGCTTATTCAAGCCTAGCCATTCATTATGTCGAAGATTGGGAAAATGTATTTAGTCACATATATAAAATTTTGAAACCAAATTCGTACTTTCTATTTTCTTGCGGACACCCTGTGAGGTTTGCTATGGATAACTATAAATTAGAGATGAAAAAGAACGAAGTTACTGGCGAAAGAACTTTCGTCGGGGACTATTTAGCAAAAAGAAAGATAGTTGATGCACTAGGGAAAAATACTGCAAATGTTTGGACCATGCCGTTTGGAGATATTTCTAGCGCTATATCAAGTTCCGGTTTTCTTATTGAGAAAATAGTTGAACCCCGGCCTTTAAAAGAGCTCAAGGAAGTGGATCTGAGTACCTACGAAAGATTAAGTAAACTACCCGAATTTGTGATTTTTAAATTAATTAAAAAATGAACCAATGATTACAATTATTTTTGAGGCTCACGGAACTACATTTGATAATGAAGCTCACCTCTCATCAGGTCATAATGATGTAGAGCTTTCCCATTTAGGGATCCAGCAGTCAAAGGAAATGGGGGAACGTTATAAAGTGACTACTTTGATGTAATCTTTTGTTCAGACTTGCAGCGTGCATATAAGAGTGCAGAAATAAGTTTTGGTAACAAGTGGCTAATCATACAGGATGCTCGACTTCGAGAGTGTAACTATGGAGATTTAACTCAACACCCAAGCTCTGAAGTGGATGTTGAGAAACCAAAGAGGATTCATACTCCATTTCCAAACGGCGAAAGCTATGAACAAACTACGGCTCGAGTGAAAGTATTTCTTGAGGATCTTCTAAAAAATTATGATGGTAAAAGAGTAATGATCATTGGTCACAGAGCTACCCAATATGGTCTGGAACATCTTATAAAAGGAGTATCCATTGAGCAGCTTACATCCTCACATTTCAAATGGCAGCCAGGATGGGAATATAATTTTGGAAAAATATGAACTGCATATTTTGCACAGACGTAGAGGTTAAGAAAACAACAATCATTGAAAACGATCTAGCTTTTGCATTTCCTACGAATACTCCAATAGTACCTGGTCACATTTTGGTATGTCCGAAGAGACATATTCAATACTTTGAAGATGCTTCACCAGAAGAAAAGATTGCCATTGAAGATTTGAGATATAGGCTCAAGGGAGCACTTAAGAAAGCGTTCGAAGCTCAAGGATTTAATTATGCTTGGAATGAAGAGAAAATTGGCGGACAGTCTGTGTCACATTTCCATTTACATATTGTTCCTAGAAAAGAAGGGGATACTGGAGTTTATAAATATGAGCCACGAGAGTTTTTATACCGTCCTGCTCCAAGAACTATTAGTACTCCAAACGAGGAACTCAATGAGATTGTTGGAGCTATTAAAAAAGCTATATGAGTTTAGACTAGTTTACTGATAAACCCAGACGTTTAGAACAGTATAGAATGAAAAGTTCGCAGAATTTCAAAAGAAAATATTTAAGCTCTTGTTCAAGAAGCTCTAGTGGGCCTACAGGGGAGAAACTATATTGATGTCGCACAATATATCTTTACGGTAGGTAGATACGAGTGACTACTTACACATATCCCCATTTTATGCTTTGAAATATGGCCCTAGTAACATATAATATGCCTATAGTTATATGTTGTTAATTCCTGATACCAAATTTGAACTAAAGGAAGTAAAAAATGATACACGAATCCGTGACGGTTTTGCCCTAGGGATCAAAATCACAGTGATCGTGGGTGTATTGTTCCTAGATGGATCTCTGCGACATGTACTGGCCAAAGGTAATATTGCGAGCGTTTCGGAAGCCCCGATAATCATAAACAAGACACAGGACAACCCCGCCAAGTTCGACCTAGAGAAGATAATGAACAAAGCCGAGTACGATGCTCTGAATGATATTATTATTAGAGCTTCTGGGGCTTATGTATATGTACCAGAGACTGATACGGTTTTATTTTCCAAGAACGAAGACAGCGTCTACTCGCTCGCATCGGTAATCAAACTAGTGGTCGCACTCCAGGCAACTGATCTAATACTAGAAGATGAGATCATCGAGATCCGATCTGGAGATACTGCTCCATACGGTGAATACGGACTAGAGGTTGGTGAGAAATTCACATTTAGGGACCTGAGACACATAATGCTTGTAGCTTCATCCAATGACGCTGCTTGGATTATTGCTCGCCATGCTGGCGAGAAAATAATCAAGTCTAATCCTGCTTTGGTCGGCAAGGCGCCTCAACTAGTGTTCCTAGACCAGATGAACCTCAAGTCTAGAAGCCTCGGTTTACAGACTATTTCTAGCAGAACTGTAACTGGGCTCGATCTACAAGGTGAATCAGTTGCAAGCGCATTTGGCTCTGCCAAAGACGTCAGCAAGCTCGTAGGTATAATAATAAAAGACTACCCGCAAATATCTAATGACAGCAGACAATTACAGATTGACGTACAGTCGAATGTCAAGGTACATTCCTATAACAACACAAACAAGTATTTGTCAACAATAGACAAGCTGCTTCTATCCAAGACAGGTTTCACTAGGATGACAGGTGGGAACCTAGTTATTGCGAGGAAGATCAATGACAATGCATCAGTTGTAGTCGTAGTGCTAGGATCAGACAAAGAAGGCCGCTTCCTAGACACACTCACGATCAACAGTGCTCTTGGGAAAGTTTTTCAATAAATAATTGAAAGCTAGTCTACCAAATACTTTTTGATACTATCGAATCCGGCACGAACCTTTTTACCTTTGTTCAGTTTACATTTAGGATCGAATAGGTCCTTTACTTGGACAAAAATTCCATAGATTCTATCACCATAAAACTCCTTTACAAACGGACTTCTGATTATGCCGTCGCTATGATCTGCGCTTATGTTGCCATGTAGAGACTCGATCAGGATGAACACTTCCCTGCTTAGGTTTATAATTTCACTAGAGACTTCTTCCTTAGATCTCTGGAAATCTATAACTGGGACTATACGCAATGAACCTTCGCCAATATGGCCATGGAATCCGTATTTGATCCCATAACTCTCTAGTATAGTTATGAGTGCGGGAATAAATTTGTCGAATTCTGATATGGGTACTATGACGTCCTCTATACACGGTACTGCATGGTGACCTGCTATGTTGCAGTCACGCATGATAGCGAAGCTGTGTCTGCGTACGTTCCAGATGGCTTGGTAGATGAGTTTGTCCCCCACTGTTTCTACACGAATACCTGACTGGACAAGGATTGAACATAGGTCTAGAGCTCGAGCCTCTGTGAGCTCCTCAGTCTCTTCGCTTAGCTCTACTAGTACAACCAGACCTACGTTTCCTCCAGCAAAGAACCTGTCGCAGAAAGCTGTATCTATTGGCATTTGGGATTTGGCATAGGTAAAGGTATTGATGTCGAATGTTTCTACTGCCTCTGGATTATACCTAGTGACTGTCTTCAGGATAAACGGCAGCTCAGATATCGCATCGATAGATATGACGACAAGCTTTAAATGCTTTGGGATCGGAACGAGCTTGAGCAATGCTCTGGTTGCGATACCCAGTGTTCCCTGTGCACCGACGAAAAGTGGTGTGAGATCCGAACCATCGAACTTCTCTAGTCGATAACCAGAAGCGGACTTCCTAACATTACCAATTCTTTCAACCAGCTCCTCCCCTGCTTTCTGCCGTAGCTTTATAAGCTCGTGCTTGAGACTTGCCTGACGTATCATAGATCCCATAGACTCACCTGTGCTCTCCATAGCGCCAGTTCGGATAATTGTTCCATCAGCAAGCACTACTTCTAATCCAAGTATATTGTCTATAGTGGCGCCTAGTCGGATGCTCTTTTCGCCAGAAGCGTTGTTGCCTATAACACCACCTACACCACAGATATCTCTAGACGACGGATACGGTGCGAACATGAGCTCGAACTCTGCAGCTTGATCTAGAACCGATTTGAGCATCGCGCCGCATTCGACTTCGGCAATCATTTTCTCTGGGTCAATTTTTATTGCATTCATATACTTGGACATATTGAATACCATACCATCAGTGAGTGATCCTCCGCTCATACATGTTCCACCTACTCTAACTGTGAAAGTTTCTTCTGGGTGCTCAGCAAGTATTGATTGAATATCCAATGCTGATTTGGGATAACATACAGCACGAGGTACTATTTGGAAAACACTTACATCACGAGAATGTTCATTTAGAGTTGTTTCATCTGTTAGTAGTTCAGGTTTGCTCATGAAATTATTGGAATCTAACTCCATTATCAAGCTCGATTTCACCTTCTGGACAATTCATTAGTTTATTTGCAGTGGCTTTGGTTGTCTTGTACCACCAGCCAGTAGCATTTGTCAGCCCCCATGGTTTTAATACCACCTCTTTGTAAGTATTTTGGAAATCGTAAATACCTTTTAGAGTTTCATTTCCAAATGTTTTGTCTAGAGGAATGCCATTTGTAGGATATCCAGAAGTTGGAGAGAAAATTATATTTATAAAATCCTGAATCTTTACTATGTCTAGGGAAGTATCTCCCTTCTTTTGATATGAATTAAAGTATGGGCAGCCTTTCTGTGTTGAGCACATCATGATGTTGATCTTGGCTGTAGTGGTGCGCCCCACTACACCTGACGGCGAGACTAGGCCCCAAGGAGCCAAAATCTGATCCGCATATTTAAATTGGAATCTATTGATAGCTTCTATATCATCTGGATCGTAAGTGCCATCAAGAGAAAGTTTTTCACCTTCAAATTCATTCAGAAACTGCTGAAGCTTCTTGACCTCCTCTGGATTATTTTCTCTGCCAGAAACAATATATGAACGCATGTACCTAGTGCAGACATAGTCAGAGAACTCTGGTGGGACATTGGGTTCACCGCCACCGATCAGATCTAATGCACCAGAAGGTTTAGGCCTAGGTATCACCGGGTCAGGGGCTATAGGTATCGCTACTATAGGCTTCCTAGTTCTCGATGTACCACTGGATCTCCTCCTTGTTGTTTCTTCTTCTACCATAGATACAAATATAGCCGGCCCTGACGGGTCATAAATAAATGTATTGGCTAGCAGATCCTCATCTGTGTTGGTATTGCCGTCTGTAACTACAAATGCAATAGTAGTGACATCTGTGCCCCCAACTGTTGATGTGCCGTATACCGGTGTAACTATCGACGTAAGGTCAGTATAGCTACCTGTCGTTGTGCTGTATTTCTTGTATAGAGTCCAAGTAGTAGTGTCATAAACTTCCGTGAAGTAGAATTTCACCGTTGCACTGTCTCCTGGTAATGGACATTGCAGAAGGAAGTTAGCAAGTCCGACTGGATATGATGCATTACTGTCCTGGCTTGTGTTCGAGGACTCGTCTGCGAAGCTTACAGACCGAATAAATGAGCACGCACCCGATGCCTCGAGAGTTGTTCGCGCACCTGTAACAGGATTGGTATTCCCTAGAACTTGATTCTGAATCCTGTCTAATGTTCCGTCACCATTTGCATCTCCACCATTGAACCCTGCATCTTCGAAAGCATTGGTTACTCCGTCATTATCCAAATCATCATCGTTATCATCTGCAATATTTACAGTAGCAGAAAGTGGTGCAGAAATCGGAATATCTACATTATCCGTTGCATTTAAAGTAATAATAACTGTCTCTCCTCCTTCAATAACAAGATCGTCAATTACATCAACTAAAATTGTTGTCGAAGTTGCATTTGCAAGAATTGTAGTCGTACCCGAAATAGTTTGATAATCAGTGCCCCCTATTGCTGTACCAGAAATAGTGTAGCCGACATCAATTGGGGTGGAAGTAGCATTTGAAACAAGCAAAGTAAACACTCCGTCAGTCGATGGCTCTGCGGCCTGAGTAGTTGCAGAAATGGAAACTGATGCTGATTCATCATCAACGATCACAGCAGTTGCTGAGGTTGTTGCAGAAAGGAGAACTGCCGGGTCGATGCTCGTTACTCCCGTGAGAGTTAGAATTATATCTTCGGAGCTCTCTAGAACTAAATCGTCAATAACATCTATAAAAAGTATTGTTAAAGTAGCATTTGCAGGAAGCGTTATCGTCCCAGAAATTGTCTGGTAGTCGGTGCCGCTTGTAGCGCTTCCTCCGATACTGTAACTAATATCCACAGATGAAGTCGAGACAAGTCCGGTAGAGAAAATGAATGATCCATCTGTCCCAGGCTCTGCGGCATTGGAACCCAATCTAATGCTAATTTCTTTGGGCGGTACATCATTATCTGCAATACTAACTGTAGAAGATGATAAGCTGGCATTAATAGAAATTAGAGAATTGCTTATGCCTGTGAGAGTTATAATTACTGTTTCAGTGCCTTCTACTAATACGTCATCAATAATATCAATGAGAATTGTGGTGGAAGTTGCATTTGCAGGAATAGTGGTTGTAGCAGAAATGGTCTGGTAATCTGTGCCATTTGTTCCAGACCCTGTGATTGTATAACCTACATCTGTTGTGGTTGAAGTTGAAGAAGAAATAGACAAAGTAAATTCCCCATCAGTCGATGGCTCGGATGCATTTGGGATACTTGTAGCTATAGAAACTTTATCGCTGTCATCATCGAGAACTAAAATACTCGATGAGCTCGCCGTACTTGAAGCAATAAACACTCCGTAGTTAGTGCCTGTAATTGTAAGTGTAAGTGATTCGGATCCTTCTACCAAAACATCGTCTATCGGAGAGATCGTGATTACTCGGGTTGTTGTCCCCACTCCTATAGTTGTCGTGCCTGAAATTGTGGAATAGTCAGTTCCATTTACTGCCGATCCGCTAATTGAATAACCGACATCCATAGTGGTTGTGGATGTTGTAGAAAGTGTAAGTAAGAAATATCCAGGCAAAGCTGGCTCCGATGCATTAGAAATAGATGAGATAGAAACATCTTCGAAATCAAATTCATCGTCGATGATAGTTGCTGTGTCTGTCGAAGTTGCAGCAGAAATAGAGGTTGAAGCGTTATCGACAGCTATCAAAGTTAAAATTATTGTTTCTGATCCCTCAAGCAAAATATCATCAAGCACATCGATACTTATAATAGAAGTTGAAGCATTGTTTAGCATTGTTGTAGTACCAGAAAGCGCGGTGAAGTCTCCTGAAGTAGAGCTTGCTGTACCACTCACAATGTATCCAACATTTATCGCAGAGCCAGTAATGTTTGTAGTATTCAGTGACACTGTAAATGTTACATCATCTGTCCCAGGCTCGCTTCCAGAATTATCAGTTGCGCTTATTGAAACTATATACGAATCATCGTCAGCAATGGTTACTGTAGTAGTGCTAGCTGTAGAACTTGCAACTATATATGGAATATTTGTACCAGTTACTGTAAATAAAATATTTTCCTGTCCTTCGATCAACAAATCATCAATCACATCTATGGCCAAACTAGCGGTAGTTGTGCCAGAGGCCATGGTAGTTGTACCGGAGATAGTAGTATAGTCAGTGCCGTTTGTGGCGGAGCCTGTGACTGTATATCCGATGTCGATAGTCGATGTCGAAGTAGTGCTTAGTGTGAAAAGAATCAATCCGTCCGTACTAGGTTCAGAGGCATTGGTAACTGTAGAAATGGAAATATGTGGATTATTAACAACATCGTCGTCGGTGATAGTGTATAGATCAAATGATTCAATTGTTCCGTTATTGCTAGCATCGCCCAAAATAATGCCTGAAGGATTCTGTAATGTGAATGTGATTGTTTCATTGCCTTCAATCAGCAGGTCTTGGACTAGAGTTGGTACAGTGATTGTTATAGCAGTGCTTGTGGTCCCATCATAAGTGCCTGCAGGTATTGTTATAAGGATAGGGTCAGCTGAAGTATAGTCAACTCCGAAAGTCGCCGTACCACCACCATTTATATCCGCTTCTACGGTAGCAGAAGAAACCAGTGTCCCGTTTACAAGTAAAACTGGAAAATTGTTGGCCACCGACTCATCAGTGGAAGTGCCGTATATAGAAGACAGTTCAGCGACAATTCCGAACCAAGCAAGAGTATTACCACCGTCTATCGAATTTGCTGGATTAATCGGAGTATTGAGCGCTGATGAACTATCAGCAACATAGTTATCTGTAATATCTAGAAAATCTCCAGAAAAAGTTGATGTCCCTGTAAAGCTAAAACTAGTTGCTGTGCCAGGCGCGCTCGACACAATATTTACTCTGTCATCAGTATCAAATCCATCGAGTGTCAGAGTTCCAATGATAGTGTAAGTATTAGATGAAGATAATGTGAGAATAGAATCAGCGTTATTAAGACCTGTGTCTAGAAAGGTTAAATTATTGAAAGTAATAATTGATCCACCAAAAGTATGATTGGTATCTGAAGTTAGAACAACGCTACCCCCATTTGCATTGAAAACACCGCCACTGGAAGTAGTAGTTAAGTTGCCTCCCAAAGTTAGAGTGCTTGTTGGAGCATAAAACGGACCTCCCGATGACGAAGTAAAGTTTCCATTTATTGTCATTGTTCCGCTAGAACCATTAAAAGTGGAACCTGTACCTGATTTTGAAAAGTTTGTGCCTATAATGATTGGTCCAGAACTCGCATTGAATGTTGACATAGATGGACTGGTTCCGGTTTGAGAAAAAGTTGTGCCTACTGACGTTGTACCTGAACCAGCATTAAATACACTCGGATTCCCTGCACCGGCAGTAGCTCCGAGAGTGAATGATGTGCCGATGGTGATGTTAGATGCACTTGCATTAAAAATGTTTGGGCCAAGGGACTGCGTGTATGTCCCACTCGTAGTGAAATTAAACGAATTTGTGTTAACAACACCTTTTTGCAAAGCAAAATTGCTAGCAATATTTGTCGTGGAAGATAATTCAAATACATCATTTGTATCGGTCGAGATAACAGAAAGAGTAAAGTAATCTGTAACTCCAAAATCTTTAATAATAAATGTATCTGTCGCAGCATCCCCATCACCGACATAAGTCCAGGTTCCAGAATCAAAATCTTGAGTAAGTGCAGTACTTTCATTCCCCCGGAGAGTGAGTATTCCATTATTACTAAAAGCGCCACTGACTGTAAGATTATTTCCATTTAAATCAAAATTATTTGTTCCAGCAGATGTCGTAAGATTTGTCACATTAACAGGATTAGAAGAAGTAGCCACACGAACTCCAAGAGTAGAACCGCTAGAGTTACTGATAACGAGACTTGATCCTATCGCATCATCTCCTTGATTATAATAATCCAAAGTCGAACCGTTAAAAGTTAATGTGCCAGTGTGTGTAAATGTTCCAGCATTATCGACATCGAAATCACCTCGAATAACGATACTACTCGTCGCAGCATCCAAATTACCGTTAACATCCAGACCTCCGTTTCCCGCTGCTGTAGTTCCAATATTGATGGGTCCGCTTGGTGTGAAAGTGTCTCCAGCCCAAACCAAAAGCTCTTTGTTGTTGGCAACTGTGAGTGTTGTCGTTAAACCGTTTGTATAAATTGAAGTGATATCAGCATCAGCATCATGAGCTGTGTCCAAATCAGTATTTGAAAGTGGTGTGCCATTTTCTGTTCGCACTATGAGTCTGTCTTGGTAAATATTATATCCGGTAAGAGTAGAACCATCAAATCTCGATACAGTTACCCCATCTTCTGTTGCTCCATCAATATGAAAAGTAAGTACGGCTCCATTACTAGGAGGAATACGCCCCATGACAAAGTGTCCGTTTGAGTCTGTAATTGCTGTAGAAGCACTGAGTCCGTTTACTAGCATTCTCACCGTCTTACCTGCTCCGATATTGGTTACTCCCTCATTAACATATACTGTTCCTTCGAAATTGTTAGTTTCTGATGCAATCGTAAACAGTCCAGTGCCAATATTTTTCTCAATCGTCCATATATTGTCTCCAGCAACAAGATCTCCCCCTGTGGCTCCATCGTCATACATTTGAATGGAAGTTTCGTCAGCAAGAGAGCTATCACCATCGGTGTCATTAATAAAGTAATATACACTACTTGTGGCAACAGGCACGTCAAACTGTGAGTCGTTCATATCAAAAGCAAATGTGGTTGTGCCAACTTCACCAGTCTCTCTTGCTCTCCACTTTCTGTTTAGAATATATGCCCCAGCCGGAGCGCCAGTTGTTGTGAAGCTCGATACTATTGGCGAAGTATACGTTCCTGGATCATCTCGTCCAACAAAGAAATATTCCCCATCGCCCAGATCTGTCGGATCACTTATTCGGAGAATCGAAGTAGTATTTACTGACTTAGAAGATGTTTGGTTGAGATTACTCGCATCGTGTCTTCCAATTGCTGTAACATCACTATGATAAGAAAATTCTGTGCCTGCCGTAAAACCATTCCAGATTATCGCCCCTGTAGTATCGAGATAGTTGGTGTGCTGCACGAAATTTGTATGACTTGACAATGTAAGTCCGTACTTTATTGCCAAATGACTCTCAATCTGTTGTCGCTCTGTAGCTGTTATTGTTCTGTTAAACACAAGTAGTTCTGCAATATTAAAATCATATCTAGTACCGCTGGCTTCCGACCCAAGTATCACTCCACCTGTGACCGATGTTATATTTCCAGGCGTAGCACCTGAAACATTGGTGGCACCTGTCATCACATTTACTTTGGTACCTGTTGTAAAGGTAGAAGAAAGCATAACGGGTGTGCTAAATGTGTTACTTCCAAAACTATCCCTCATGAAAGTGTAAGGATTGGTATAACCCGCAGAAGCAGTGTGATTAATAGCCAATCTAGGAGCGAAATTGTCAGCGATCTGAAGATTCCATTTGCTATTTGGATCTGCTGTGCTGTCGCGGATAACCATTGCCTCCTGACCACCAGTAGCAGAATAACCGTTATCAATTGAACCAACAAAAACCAAAGAATATGCACTGGTTGTGATGATATCACTAAGATTCACACCAGTCAGAGTGAACATGTCTCCGGTGTTGCTAGATGTGTTTGGTTTATCAAAAGCAATAAACGGGCTTCCGTTTATTGCATTAGTAATAAGTGTTGGTGTGTTACTTGCAGAATTAGCATGTCTGTTGTTTCCAGAAAGATCTTTCCAACATCCGAGTGTTTGGCCGTCGGTAGCGGCAGTTGTACATGCGCCGTTGGTAAAGGTGCTTGATGCAGCATTGAACCATAGCGTGAGCCCAGAAGAAACATTTCCTGGTCCTGCAGCATCAGCTGAGTGTGCAAATAAAAACGAAATTACAAAAATGCAAATTATTTGTGCGAGATTTCTTTCGAATCTTTTCATCTAGCAATTTTAGCACTCAAGATACGTATAGTAAACAAGATTTACCAACAAATCTCTGGCTTTTCGCTTAATCTGCTTTGCAGATATTTATTGACTTCTACATAGCCTCCGATCTGGTCCACAAGCCCCAGCTCTATAGCACGCTCACCGAGTACAGATGATCCGTCGCCAATAGATTTCACTTCAGCAACATCTAGCTTGCGGTTGCGTGCAATATCACGAACGAAGTTTTCAAATATTATATTTACGTCGCGGAGGATGAGTTTCTTCTCGTCATCTGTTATAGGCTTATCTGGGTTGCCGGTGTCTTTGAACTTGCCGCTATTTAGCTCGATGTATTGGGTGTCTTTCTCCATCTTCTCTAGGTATGATGCAGTTATACCTATGGATCCTACATTGGAGTTGCGCGAGGCAAATATCCTGTCTGCACTACTTATTGCCCAATATGCTGCTGATAGCCCCGACTGTCTGATCATAGCAACCACAGGCTTCCCAGAATTCTCTATCGCAACAGATATCTCCTCTCCAGCCACTGGGAGACCGCCATTTGAGTCTACTTCTATCAGAATAGCCGATATAGAATCATCATTATTTGCCTCGGCGATCATAGTGACTACATCGTCGCTAGCCACTAGATCTTCGTACTCAGAATAGCTCTGTTCACCATCATAGCTTGTATATGTTGGGTTATAGGTATATATGCCTCCATGGAGTTTGATGCCTTGGATGTTACAAGACAAGTATTCATCTTCAAATATTTCTGGGTTGGCTATTAGTACTGTAGCAGTCACACAAATAATTCCAATTATTCCCACTATAACAAGTCCACATATTATAGCGATGACCTTGAACGCGGTAGTTTTAAAGAAGCTTGTTTCAGTCATATATTATGCCGCCTGCTCCAGCACCGTAATCCTTTCTTCGTGATCAGATGTGACTTGGAGCATAGTTTGGGTCAATGAATCGATTTTTTCGCTATTTGATTTCATATCATCGCTTAAACCCCTTACCATATCGATAACCAGTCTCAAGTTAGACTTGTAATCTTCGGTTATGACAGCTACGCTCTGCACATTTTCTTTGACAAGATTACCAACCTCTGTGCGTAGCAAAGCATTTTCCTCCTTTATTATTTTCCTTAGGATTTCTTCGTTCATTTGGACATTATACCAGACTTTCTATATGGGCAAAGTGCTTGACTGCTACAGGCATTATGGACAGTCTGCTGCCTGTACGGGTGACTTCCATACCATCGAGTTTGGGATCGAGTTTGATATAAGCTAGAGTGATAGGCTCTGCAAATTTCTTTACAAATTTCATATCCACGGCGCTCCAGTTATTATCTTCTACATATGGATCGCTCGCCACTTCGGCAATTCCGTAAATTCCGGTTACTGGACATGAAGAGTGGTAGAACAGGCATTTGTCTCCCCTTTTCATAGTACGGATAAAGTTACGGGCTTGGTAATTCCTAATCCCTGTCCAAGCGGTTTTCTTGTCCTTCTTTAAGTCATCTATTGAGTAGCAACTTTCCTCACTTTTTATTAGCCAGTAGTTCATTACTTAACTATTATATCAGTTTCTGCTAGGATTGCTCCATGGACATAGATACTACTAAATGGGATGTGGTGGTAGTAGGAGGCGGCCCGGCCGGGATGATGGCTGCCAGCCGGGCCGCGGAAATGGGCGCGAAAGTCCTGCTCCTAGAGAAGAACAAAGAGCTGGGTGAGAAGCTCCTCATCACTGGGGGTGGACGCTGTAATGTCACGAATTCACAGTTCGACAACAGAAAGCTTCTCGAAAAGTTCAAAGAAAATGGCAAGTTTCTATTCTCTGCATTTTCCCAATACTCTGTTACAGAAACCCTAGAATTCTTTCACAGTCGCGGTATGGAAACCAAGGTAGAAAATGAGCTGAGAACGTTTCCGATCACAGACTCTGCACGCACGGTGTGGAATGTTCTCGTGGAATATCTGCGAGAGGGCCAGGTAGAGATATTTTCTAATTCACCTGTAATAGAGATAATAAAGGAGAATAATCTAATCACTGCAATTAAATTGAAAAATGGCAAGACAATAGAATCCAAGACATTTATCATCGCAACGGGTGGAACATCACGTCCAGAGACAGGTTCCACCGGAGATGGATTCAAATGGCTTGCCAAGCTTGGACACAATGTAACAATGCCCACACCTTCCCTCGTCCCCATAGCAATAAAAGACAAATGGATCAAAGACCTAGCCGGGATTTCTTTGCCTGAAGTAAAGATCACTGTATTTCAGAATGAGGCAAAACAGCTTATCTCTCGTGGGAAAATACTCTTTACCCATATAGGTATCACCGGACCCACAGTGCTCAATATGAGCAAAGATGTAGGCGAGCTCCTGCAATACGGTGAGGTAAATATTGCTCTAGACATTTTACCCAATGAAGATTATTCGACGCTCAATACCCTCCTTCAAGATTTATTTAAAAAGCATGACAAAAAGAAGCTCCGCAACGCATTGTCAGAGATAATTCCCACAGCTATCGTCCCTGTCATACTCGAACAAGCTTCAGTAGATGGAGAGACCGCTTGCAACAGTGTTTCTAGAGAATCCAGAATAAAGCTCGTAAATCAACTCAAGAATTTAAAATTAGAAGTTAAAGGCTTGCTCGGATTCGACAAAGCAATCATTGCCTCAGGTGGTGTAGAATTATCTGAAGTAGATTTCAAAACAATGCAATCTAAACTTTATCCTAATCTATATTTGATCGGAGATATCCTAAACATCGACAGGCCTAGCGGAGGTTATAGTCTGCAGTTATGCTGGACGACAGGTTATGTAGCTGGGACCTCCGCTCCAGATAATCTGGGATAGTCTGTGCGACCAAATTCCAGAAGTCTGCAGAGTGGTTGAATTGTTTTAAATGGCAAAGTTCGTGAACAATGATATAGTCTGCGATGTGCTCAGGAAGGAGGGATATTTTGTAATTAAAGTTTAGATTACCTTTAGAAGAACAACTTCCCCATCGAGTAGTCTGTGCCCTAATACATACCCTGTTATAGGTGAAATTATAAAATTGATTCCAATACTTAAGTTTGCTGTTTACTAAAATCTCAGCACTTTGCTTATGTTTTTGCAGACCAAGTCGGAGGAGCTTCTTGTTCGGTCTTTTCCTCACTTTTACCCATCGGAATATTCCCATATCTATTCTGTAGTTACACCGTCGAACTCTTCTTCGCTAGACTCTGCTATCTGCTTGGTCTCGTGTATGGTCTGGTCTCTGTGATGTGCTGGGGAGTAGATGGTGTACATCCTCAAGCTATCCGAACCAGTGTTGATAACGTTGTGGTTCGACCCTCGTGGGATTATGACTGCATCACCATCTGCCACATCGTATTGTGTATCGTTAATTATTACGCGCCCCGTGCCGGATTCGAATCGGAAGAATTGGTCATTCTCTGGGTGTACCTCCATACCGATCTCCTCGCCGGGTAGTAGTGACATAAGCACGAGCTGTGAATTCTCGCCTGTGTATAATACCTTACGGAAATTTGTATTCTCTGTGGTCAGTTTTTCAATATTGTCTTTGTATCCTTTTTTTATATTCATTTAATATTTACATAATACTCATTGCTACCATACAGAGTATAGTTAGTTTCATCAACTTTCTCTGCATACACCTCTGCAGTGGATCCTATCTTGGTCTCTACATCTCCCATACTCTCTACACCTGTGAGCTTGCCCTGCTCGCCTACTGCTCTGAACCCAGCAGCAATCACAACGACTTTTCCGTCTACGGTAATGCTACAAATACCGTCGAAGAAGCAGTCTGTCTGATAGGCCGTAATAGTCCCAGAGAATTTCTTTGACTTTGCAATTGTTGATTGATCCCGAGATATGTACGTCGAGAGTGCTGTGGCAGCAAATATGACTATTAAAATCAAAATAATCGCCCTTCGCATACTACTTTACCTTCTTTGGTTTCTTTTTGTCCTTCTTTTGACTGTTGTTTCCTTTTGCCATATTTATTTCATTAATTTTAATATTTAAATTATATCATAGAGTCCTATAAACTTGGCAAGTAATCCATCGGATCGAGGTAAGCTGTGGGGTCTGCGATCGGGATGGTTGCATGTTTGCAATTTATACTGCTCGTGTACTGCTGTACTCGCATTCCCTGAGTTGCATATACCGTGAAGTGTAGATGGGGTCCTGTCGCGTATCCTGTCCTGCCACTGTACCCTATTGTGCCCCCTGTGGTGACTAGGTCGCCCTGCTTGACCGCGTGTGATGACAAATGCGCGTACATAGTCGATAACCCATTGTCATGTCCTACGAGAATCCATTTACCATATGAGTAGCAACCACCACCATCGGTGTTACCTATCGCAGTGACTCTACCACCCAGAGCAGCTAGAATCGGTGTACCGTCGGGGACTCCGAAGTCTACTCCGTTGTGTGTCCCCGACTTGTATAGTCTCTTGGAATCTGCAGTAGATCCGAACAGTTGTGTGATCCTCACATTGGTAAGTGGCCAGGATAGGATGCTCGGCTGTGCTGTCGGGAATGTCTTGGGGTCGAGCGCGATCTTTAGCTTGGCTTCTGTGTCGAACAGTGCTATCTCGAATGCTTTCTTTTGAAATAATTTATCCTCGATAACTTTCTGATATTCAGCTTCTTTGTTCTTGGTCTGGGAAAGCAGGGTATCTTTCTCTTTCTTGGTAGAGTCTATCGACACTTTCTGTCCAGAAAGATTTTTCTTTAGGCTTAGTAAGGATTCCTTTTCCTTCTCTGTCTCGGTGTGCTTCACACGTAAGTCACCGCGGATTTCGTGGATCTTCTGAACATGGTTGTATAGTGACGCATTTAGCTTGGACGCCTCCTCTGCTGCTCTCCAGAATTCTGTAAGTGTACCTGTAGAGAGGAATGCTTCTACTGGGGATTCGTTCTCTAGCTCGGATATAGTTCTGATCGATGACTCGATAGCCTGCTTGGCTTCCTGCTCTTTCTTACCCAGGGTGTCTATCTCTAGACCAAGCTTCTTTAGAGTTGACTCAGCTTTGCCTATTTGTGCCTCTGTCTTGCTTATATCAGTCTGGAGCTTGTTTCGGGATAGCTCTAGAGATCTGATAGCTGTCTGTAGGGTATTCTTCTCGCCACCTATCTGCTGGAGCTCTAGCTGCTTCTCTGCGATCTCTTTGTCGAGGCGCTTGATGAGGTTCTGTTGCTGTTCCAACTCTGCTTTAAGCTCATCAACAGTTTGAGCATTGATAAAATGTGTATTAGTTAGTACTAGTAGGAATAGCACGGATAGCACTGTCAATACGCGAAATACTTTCATGTCTGCCTATTATAGCAAATATTGTGAAAGGGTCAGGCGATTTGTCCCTACCAGATAGTGCATACCTCATCGGCCACAGTACTGATCCCCTCCCAACACTCTCTGCATAGGTCATGATTTCGTCTTTGTTGCCACCTTTCTCTACGATCTCTTTCACTATTTGTAAATGCTTTATGGAGTCAGTTGGCTGGTCTTTCTTCCATACTATCTGAGACTCAACTTCAGCATATGTAGGCACTTGCCAAAAGAATTCAAACTCACCTGCATCGAGCATAGTCTGTATTTCGCTCAGGGTATCTATCCTTTCTAGAACAAGAGGTGCGATCTGCTTGATAATTTCTACATCAACATTTGGTCGAAGTTCCTTAATTTTTTCTTCTATTTCTGCCACCGGCGTAAGCCTCACATAATGCCTATTTATGGATTTGAGTTTCTCGGGATTAAACACTGCCCCACCTTTTTGAGATTTGGAAATGTCAAAAATCTTGATTAGTTCATCTATAGAAAATATTTCTTGCTCCGTTCCCGGGTTCCAGCCGAGTAGTGCTAGGAAATTTATTATTGCTTCTGGCAGATACCCGTGTTCTCGGTAGTATTTAATAGCTACGATCTCGCCGTGTTTGCGTTTGGATAGCTTTGCCTTCTGTGCATCAAATATTAGTGGGAGGTGCGCATACAGTGGTCTAGTGCCACCTAGTGCTTCCATGATAAGTATCTGTCGAGGAGTATTGGATATGTGATCTTCTCCACGAATAATATGAGTGATTTCCATCTCGATATCATCGACTACAACTGCCAAATGATATAGCGGTTCTTCAAGACTTTTTGCAATTACAAAGTCTCCCAACTCTGTTACATCAAATGTTATATCTCCACGTATCATATCTGTAAATGTAATCTTGCCACCAGGATTTCGAAATCTAATTACTTCTGATCTCTGACCCTCTTCTTTGGCTTCCTCTTTAGAAATATATGCTTTATCTTCTGTAATTAGCCTCTCTAGTGCCCTTTTATAGTTCGCAGTGCGCTCTGACTGTCTGTGAAATTCGTCAAATGTGAATCCGAGCCACGCCAAACCTTGTTTGATATCATCTTCGTATTCTGGCTTGGAGCGCTCTTTGTCAGTGTCTTCACTTCGCAGTATTACCTTGCCATTATTCTGCTTTGCAAATAGATAGTTAAATAAAACTGTGCGAGCGGTCCCAATGTGTAAAAGGCCTGTCGGTGATGGTGGGATGCGGACGATGACTTTGTTAGCTGGGTTTGACATATACTTTAGATTTGATATTATAATAAATGTATTCAGATTGAAAGATACCTCCTAAGGTTCCGTCCTTAGGCGGTGTTTTTCTTTATATACTCTAACTTTCCTCTTAAATTGTCAATAAAGACTATTTTCTCCCTCGCGGACTTTCGAAGTAATGTTGAACAAGTTGACTTGTATGCGCTGAGTACCAACCCAAGTGCCTGCTTTTCATGAAGGAAATCAACAACTGAGTAAAAATCTCCGTCACTAGTTATTAAAATCGCCTTATCAAATTGTTTCTCATAAAAATCTCGGACAATCTGCAACACCATGTCAGCGTCTGTGTTTCCTTTTACTTTGTCCTTATTGTCCAGAACTGTTGGTTTAAACTTCAACACAAATCCAGCTTTCTGTAGAGAAGTGTACAAATTTTGATTATGTTGAACGAAGCCAATAAACATATAGGCTGTATCAACTCCATATTTCTCTCGCAGGTAAATTCTGAACTTTTTATAACTTAAATTCCAACCAAGTGACCTAATCCCTAGATTTAGGTTCTGGCTATCTATGTATGCTATATTGGAAAGTGCTTTTTTCATTTATTTCTCATGACTAAGCCCAATCTCAATAATGGCTTTGGCGATGGTGCGGGCGGCGTCGAGCTTGGCAAATGCGGTAGCAGCTGCAGACATTTCTTTCTTTATACTTTCATCTGACAAAATTCTATCGATTTCAGAAAGTAAAACTTCCGAAGTCAAATTATTTTCCTCGATCACTACTGCTGCGCCACTGCGGGCGTAGTTAAATGCATTTTTGGTTTGATCATGACTCACTGACTCTGGGATAGGTATCACTATACTCGGTAATCCCCATGCAGCAATTTCAAACAGTGTTGAACCAGATCTAGATATGACGAGACTCGCAGCACCAGCAGCCATGCGCATACCTAGGAGGTTCAGATAGTCGAACGGCTTGTAATGAAACTTCTCTGGAGAGAGTCCGAGCACTACGTCTGCAGTATCTTTTATTTCTTTGAAATTATTCTTGCCGGTCTGGTGGATTATGACGTATTTGGAAACTAGCTTGGGTAGGGAGTCTAGTACAACCTCGTTGATCCTCTGTGCTCCCTGTGACCCGCCTAGTATAAGCAGGATTGGTAGGTCATTCTTGACCTCTAGAAACTCCCTAGCGCCCTCGAGAGCCCTGTATGCTATCTCGGGCCGTATAGGGTTACCAGTCCAAGCTACACGGCCTTGTGCCTCTGCCTTGGGGAAATACTGTGCAGCATCTGGGTATGATATAGCGATCTTCTCTGCAAATTTCCCAGCCCAGGCGTTTACCCTACCCGGCTTGGAATCCGAGTCATGGATTATAAGGGGTATGCGGAGGACCTTTGCGGCAAATACTGTTGGGAAGCTCGGGTAGCCACCTTTGGAGAATATAATATCCGGGTAAATAAAAAATACTACGAACAGTGCCTGTACACATGCTGTGGCAGTACGGAACATATCTATGACGTTTAATACAGAGAAGTATCGTCTCAGCTTGCCTGTCGAAATCTTCTTGAATGTTATACCGAGCTCGAACAGCGCCTTGCTATCATATGGATCATTGGAAATATAATAAAGCTCTGGTGCAATAAGCTTTTCATCTCTGGCGATCCTTCTGAGCTCTGCAGCTACAGCAATAATAGGGTAAAAATGCCCCCCTGTTCCTCCTCCTGTTAGCACTATTTTCATATAGCAGATTCTAACATAGATGAGCTAATTTCTCATCTCCTCTGAAACTTAGAAATATTGCAGACGATACCTAGTGCACCGAGCGCTACTAGGAGCGATGTGCCACCGTGACTCACCAGAGGCAGAGTCTGACCCGACAATGGAATTATGGCGAGCATAGCCATCATATTCATAAATGACTGTGCGGTAATCACCATGATTATGCCAAGTGCCAAAAGCGATCCGAACCTATCTGGAGCTTTCGAGCTGATCCTCATCCCACGTAATGCAACAGCGACAAACAGCATAACGAGCATGGTGGCACCTATAAACCCGAATTCCTCTGCTGCCACAGCAAATATGGAGTCCCCTACAGGCTCCGGTAGGAAGCCGAATTTCTGAATACTCTGGCCGAAGCCTTTACCTGTGATACCCCCTGAGCCTATCGCTATGAGTGACTGCTGTATCTGGTAGCCACTAGACTGTGAGTTCTGTGATGGATCAAAGAATGTTTTGATACGCTCCATAATATATGGCTTCATAAACACCACACCAGTTGCTACGACTATGCCTATAAGTCCGAGTATGAACAGATCCTTTAGCTTGGCACCAGAGACGATGTAGATACTCACCCCTGCGGCTACCATCACTGCGAGCGTGTCTGTATCTGGCTGTAGTATAAGTATGGTGCCAACAATCCCCGTGATTATACAGAATGGTATGAGTCCGAATTTGTGATCGGAAATGTCTTTCTTTTTATTAGCGAACCATGCAGCTAAATATATAATATAGCCGTATTTAAGGAATTCAGAAGGCTCAAAGCTAACAAACCCTACATCAAGCCAGCGTTTGGCACCATTGTGTTCGAAGCCTAGTCCCGGGATAAATACAGCTGAGGTAAGTATAATAGTAAATAAAAATATATAAAAAGCGTTTCTATGCCAGAACTGGTATTTGATCTGTGCTGCTATGAAGCATGCGAGTCCACCGCCCATGACACCCACCAGTAGCTGCTTGGAGGTTATAAGTCCGATAAAGTCTACATCAGCCCTGGATAGCAGCCCGAGTGACGCCGAAGAAAATATCAGAAAGCCACAAGCAGTAAGGATAGTGATGAGTATAAGAAAAATCTTGTCTGTTTTCTTTTTCATCATTTATCTAAATGTTATGGCTAGTATTATCCCGATAAAGGATGAAATGACAGCGACGATCCAGTAACGCATAGTGACTTTGTACGACGGCCAACCTATCGCTTCGAAATGGTGATGTACAGGTGCGATAAGGAAAACTTTTCTTTTAAAAAATTTCTTGGAGAATTTCTGTATCGCTACTGATACAGCTGTCAGTACAAGTGGCAGAGCTATTATAGGTAGTACTGACAAGCCAAATCCATCCCCCAATGTGTCAGTCATAAATGCAACCACTGCGAGTGTGAGCGTGAGGGCCATACTACCCGTCTCTGACATATAGAACCTGGCAGGAGGAATATTGAACCAGAGAAATGCCAATATTCCTCCTGCAATAGCTGCACAGAACCCTGCTACATCATTCTGGCCTTGTAGGAATGCGATGAGACTATATGCAGAGAATATGACTGCGAATACGCCGCCGGCCAGGCCATCCAACCCGTCGATAACACCACTTGAATAGATAGCTGCGGTTACGAGAGCGTATATAGGTATAATAAGCCACCCGACGTGGATGAGTCCCAGTAATGGGAATGAAATAGTGTCGACGAGCAGTTTGTCGAGGAACCAATAACCGCAGAGTGCTCCCACAACTAGTGCTATCGTTAACCTCTTTGTAGATGACAGTCCACCCGAGTGGTTGTCGCTCAGACCACAGATCTCCATATAGTCGTCTATAAATCCGATCCCCGCCCCGAGTAGTAGCACAGCAAATGGTATCCATGTCTGGCTTCTGGATAACAGATCAAGCTTCTCGAACACCTCTCCACCTACAGCAAATCCCAGAAACCACAACAGACCTAGCACAATACTCACGGATAGCCATATCACGATACCGCCCAGTCTGGGAGTACCAACTTCTTTTTCTTTGTGCAGGCTATTAAATATCGGTGTATCTGCACCGTTCGAGTCTTTCTTGCCAGATGTTTTCTTCCACATTTTATTGTTATACAGGTAGTCTGTGATAAAAGGTGTTATCATAATACCCACTACAAATGTAAGTGCTGCTGGGAGTATGATCTTGATCGTGTCAGTTATCATTTTATTCGTTTGTTTTTAAATTATCGATATTTTCTATAACTTTCTGCCTCATAGCATCGAATTCTGGCAGATCTTCTATCCTACTGAGTCCCATGTGTGACAGTAGATCAAATGTGGGTTTGTACAAGTAGGATCTCTCGTCACTCGGGTTCGTTACACGCTCTACCAACCCGCGTACGATCAGGTTGCGCAGGATAAATTGTGAATTAACACCTCTCACGTAGTCTATCTCGCTCCTGGCTACAGGGCCTTTGTAGAGAATTATAGCGAGGGTTTCTAGACCTGCTCTACCTAGATCCCTAGTGATCTCCTCTCTGGTCCATGCCATAATCATTTCTGACATATCCGGATGTGTACCGAGTGATACTTCGTCTTCGAGCCGCACTATAGTTAGTCCCCTGCTTTGCAAATTTGTAACAAGTTTCTCTAGGACTTGATCGATCTCGTCTATTGGTTTCTGCAGCATATCTGCAAGCTTCTTTAGCTTGATTGGTTCACCTTTCCAGAATAGGATTGATTCGATTTGTGCGTCTAGGTTCATGTGAGTAGTTTACTACAAATACCTCGGTGTTCCAACAGCGTCTGTCTCCATATGTATATCGCTGAAATTATCACTTTGTTCAACTCGCAATGCACCGTTCTTTACGAGTTCGAGCATTGCGAGGAAACTAACTATTATATTAACCTTCTCGGCTTTGTGCTCTGCAGAGAATTCCCCAAACGTCATCCGGAGCCCGGCACTAATCCTCTGTGACAGCCTATCGATCATTTCCTCGAGGCTTACTACCTTGCGAACCATGACTTCGGGGAGTTTCTCCTTTAGCTTAGGTAGATTATCTATAAGTCTCTGCATAGCCTCGCTTATGCTGGGTACTGTCATAGACGCATCCGGTGCAAATACTGGGTCTACTGAGCGGGAATTAGATTTGCCAAATATTATGCGTTTGCCGAACATTGACTTGATATGTTCAGATAGTTCTTTTATTCTAGAATAAATCTTTAGTCTATTTTCCAAATCCTCTATAGAACCCTTTTCATCTACAGTGAGGTCCAGTGTGGGTAGTAGTGATCTGGACTTGATAAGTAGTAACGTTGACGCAACTAGTATAAAGTGAGCGATCCTGTCCAGATGAACATTCGCCACAGTTTCTGATTCGAATTGCCTTACGTATTCTATGAAGTCATCAGTAACCTTGGAAAGAGAAATTTCATTGATAAACAACTTCCTCTTCTCGATCAAGCTTAAAAGCAGATCCATCGGACCTTCGAATTGTTCGTGTTTTACTTTGAATTCATCCATATTGCTATATTCTCCATTATATAGTAATTTAGAGCAAGTTACTGTACCAAATTATGAAAACTGAATACCGAGTCGTTATTTGTATTGCTTGTGGCGAAGGCCAAACCAGTCGTACATGGGATAGAGTGGGTGTGCAACCATTTCAGGGTATGATTTGTGCCCATCAACCCAATGGAGGGATTTCAAGTGGTTGCAGAAGCTATAGATGGTGGATTTGTGCGAACGAATCATGCATCAAAAAGGCTGCTGAGATAATCCCTCTTCATCTAAAGTGTGACAGATCAATTGCAGATACCTGGAAAAGGGATGAGAAAATAATCGTTACTCGCAAATGTGATTACTGTGGCAGTCGTCACCATTATGATAAATTGCACCCCTTGATTGGTGGACATTCTCCTAAATGGATCAAGATTGCCCTTTCAACAGAGTTCAATCGTATTCATGATTTCTTTGGAGATGGACCACTTGACGCATGTTCTCAGAAGCGTTATATAAAACTAATGCGGGTTATAGACGAAGTAATGATGTTTAGGCCCCTTCCACCTATAACTTGATACATCCTCCATCTATCTGTATACTGTAGGTATGACAACCATAGATAAATACTCTCGTATGCGTCTTTTGTTAAATGAAAAGCAGTGGAGACAGTACCTCGCTACCGAAGCAGAAGA